>CAINGK010000213.1 GCA_903848465.1 uncultured Verrucomicrobiota bacterium | reverse complement strand
TGCACGCCTTGTTCATCGCCAGCCCCGTGTGCTGCCGGTCAGCTCGGGCCTCACCTCGCGGCACCCAGATCGCCGCTCGTTCCTACCTCTACCAACGCACCGTGAAAAAAGCTGTCTTCTAAACTAAATGGCAGTGGAGGCTGGGTGAGGGGTCATTCCTTGCTGGCGCAGGGGAGTCATTTTCCCCTCACCCCAACCCTTTGACTCAGTGCGTTCGCCCTTCGGGGTGCCTGCGGCAGTCTATCTTCGCTGCGCTACGATTCCCCGAAGAAAACAGGCATTGTCATCGTCTGTCAGGGGCGGGGAGAGGGAGAGCCGCTTTTGGCTACTCTGGATTGTTTGGATATGAAATTTGGAAAAACACCAAGGCGGTGGTTTCCACAACATCAACGCTCACTTTCATTTTGAGTGGGCGGAGTTTTGAAAGTTTGTAATGCGCGGCAGTATAACGCAGCTTTGGCATCAAGGAGCCGTGGGCTTCATCGACATCAGCTTGGTCGTCACCTGCTGATGCACCGGCATGAGCTTGCCTTCCACGTTGAGTTGAATCGCGGCAGCGAAGACGGCCATGGAGATGGTTTTGCGGTCCAGATCGAAGAAGATATGGCCGTTGACCTTGGAGTTGTCGCTGAGGGTGACCGGGCGCTCGGTGTCGAGTTCGCGGCCGGTGCTGTCCTTGTCGGGCTTGGATTTCATGATGCCCTCAAAGGCGATCTGGGCCTGCCGGTGGCCTTCGCGGTCCACGATGCCGTCAAATTTGGCGTTCAGTTTGACCTGCACCGTGCCAGCCTGGGGGAAGGGGACGACCTCGTCGGAGATCCACTTGTCTCCGGGCAGGACGGGGATTTTGGGCAGGCCCATTTCCAGGGAGCGGCGGTAGAGCGCGGCGAGCTGGCGGGCCGTGGCGATGGAAGTTAGATCGGGCTCGATGCCTCCGGTGACCAGGGAGGTGGTGTCTTTGGCATCGAGAAAGTCGCCCTTGGTGTCATAGACGAGGGTGAAGCTTTTGCCAGCAGACCCGCCGAAGATCTGCCGGAGCTGCGGGCTGGAGGAGGCGGGGTTCTTGGAATCAAAGGCGTAGCTTTTGCCTTCGAAGCTCATTTCACCCACCAGCGACTCGATCAGCACCTTGGCCTCGGTGCGGTCCTCGGGCGTCTTGCTGACCGTGATGGAGGTGGTCTGGTAGATGTGCAGTTGCTGGTCGGAAGTCTTGCCGAGGGCGGTCAGGAAATTCGTCGTCGCCGTGTCTGATTCCTGAAGGTACGACATACCCGGCTCCCAATGCAGCTTCAACTCCACCGGGGAATCCTGGGCGGGACAAGCAAAGGGGAGACTGAGGAGCCCAAGGGCCAAAAGCGCGGCGGTGCGGAACATGGTGCGAAGTAAGCGCGCCCTCAGTGCTTTGCAATACGGCTCTCCAGGCGGGTGGGGCGGGCATGGCCAAGCGCATGAGCGCTCTAGTTGAGGAAAAAAGCAGCACACTCGTTGCTCCGAAGGTCGGCTGCGGCTTTCTCATTCTCGCCGCCGATGTCTTCGTGTTTGCGGGGTTCTGCGCGCGGTCCAACCCGCTGCGGAACCAATTCCGCGCGCCGAGGACGGTTTATCCTGCTCACTCGCCGCACTCCACCGTCCTCAAAGAGGAATGCCCGGCAAGTCTAAAGCCTTTTTAGAACAGCGGGGGAAAATGTTGCAAGTTGCACAACCTATACATGCAACATGGAAACATTTTTCTTCCCACCGTTTTCACTTGAGCAACTCATGGTAGTAGGAGGCACAACATGGCATGTTTTAGAATCAGGAGGCAGTCTCCGCCTGCAACCAGCTCAAATCTTGGCAACATTTTGGGCCTCAAAAATGTTGCCATGAAAACTGTCGCAGGCAGTCGGCAGTCACGGCACCTCACCGGGCAGGTCGTTGACGGGGTCAATCATACGGTAGTCTGAATAGATCAGGTTAGCCACATAGGCATCCATATAGATGATCTATAGATCATCATTCATCCATCCCCCCTTAGCCGCCAAGTGAGTGTTCGTCTCTTCACGGCACCCCACTCACAATCATAGGTGCTCGCCCGATACCTCCACAGACCCATAAAATCGGACCCGAAGCAGCGCAGGGCTGGTAGGAATGCGCTGTGCGCGTCCCTAGAGTCCTTCGTTCCAGCGCAGGCTGTGAACTCAACGCTCTCCCCCTTTTCAAACGCCCCCGCCTTCTGCTTTCGAAAGCTCCCAGGACGGCGCACCTTGTTGAGCGCCTGCGTCGTCATAGACCCATAAAATCGGACCCGACGCCACGCAGGGCTGGTAGGGATGCGCTGTGCGCGTCCCTGGAATCCTTCGTCCCAGCGTGCGCTGCTACCTCAGCGCTTACCCCCTTTCCATACGCTGCCGCCTCCGATTCGCAGATCACCCATCCACATACCAACCCCTCGGAAAATGAAAGGTTGTGATGCGTGGGCTGGGGGACCCAAAGGATTCAATGGTCAGCGTCTTGACCATGTGCAGCGCCAAGTCGCTGGCACGGCCTCCACTTGCCGCGCTGGTTTGACACGACACCACCGCAAGTGGCCCTGTTCCTGTGGAACAAAGTCCAGGCAGCGCCGCCCCAGGGCCTTGGGCCGAAAATGTTTCCATGTTGGGGGGTGTAAAGTCTGTTCTGTAAAAGGCTTTAGCCTTGCAATGCACGCCCCATTGGGGGCTGCG
>CAINGK010000212.1 GCA_903848465.1 uncultured Verrucomicrobiota bacterium | reverse complement strand
CCTGGAAGAGGCCCGGACATTGGAACTCATGAGTCTGCGTGCAGCAGCCAACTTCTGACTGGAGAGCCGGATGCGGGAGACCTGCCAGTCCGGTTCGGAGGGAGGGGCGGCGTTCATCGCGCCGTTCCTACCCCTATCCTCGCGGTGGGCAAGCGCATCCCCAGGGCAGGCAAGTCTATGCCACAAGGCCAGTCAGGATGATTGCCGCATTTCTGGCAGACATACGTTCGCGCATGCGGTGAGCATAAACACGTTTTCGAAAAAATGGTCGGTTTTTATCCGGCGGGTGCAGCGACCCCAACGGCAAGGCGGGAGCGGCTTAAAGCATTTTAATTTATAGCCTTCCAAGCTCATATCATCGTGAGAAAAAAACGATTCCCCTCTTCCCACCCATGAAATGACAAAGCCCAAGACGCCCTTTGGGGAGAGGTAAGGGTGAGGGGGGTATCCCAGGCTGACGATGGTTGCCCGTCGTCCCCTCTCCCCGAAGGAAAATTGGCCTTATCGTCGTATGCCAGGGGCGGGGAGAGGGAGAACCGATATGGCTGCCCTGAATTGGTCGGACACAAAATGATTGAAAATGCTCTAGCGGCGCTCCGTGGGGTGTGCGGCTTAGGCATAAGCGCCGTGCTCCTCCAGAGCCGCCCGAAGCGCCGCCACCATGCGCCCGATTTCCTCCTGCGTGACGCAGAGCGGCGGCATCAGCACGATCGTGTTGCCGATGGGGCGCGTCAGCAGGCCGTGCTTGCGGGCGGCTAGGCAGACTTGCGCGCCGAGGCTCAGATCGGGCGAATCAATCGTCATGGCCGCGATCATGCCGCACTGACGGAATCCGGGCAGGTCGGCCATCAGCGCACCGAGGTGGGTGATTTTTCCCGGCAGTTGCTCCAGCACTCGCTCGTCGCGGAACACCTGCAGACTGGCCAGCGCAGCGGCGCAGCCGAGCTGACTTCCGGCGTAGCTGTGGCCGTAGAAAAAGGTGCGGCCTTCGTGCGGCTCGCCCAGAAAGCCCTCAAACACGCGCTCCGTCGTCAGCGTGACCGCCAGGGGCAGGTACCCGCCCGTGAGACCCTTCGCCAGACAGAGGAAATCCGGCACGACGCCTTCATGCTCGCAGGCAAACATCTTCCCCGTGCGGCCAAAGCCAGTCATCACCTCGTCGAGGATCAAAAAAACGTCCTGCTCTGCGCACCAGGCATCCAGTGCTTTCAGCATGCCCTGCGGCCAGAGGCGCATGCCAGCGGCCCCTTGGATGAGGGGTTCAATGACCACGGCGGCGATGCGGCCCCGCTCGTTCGCAGTCAGGGAGTCCAGCGCCTCCAGCGACGGGACTGTGATGACGCGGTAGCCGAAATCATTGCCGCTGCCCTTGAACAGCGGGATGCCCCCCAGGCTCGCTGCGCCGAGCGTATCGCCGTGGTAGGCGCGGTCAAAGGCCACGAGGGTGTCGCGCTCCGGCCTGCCGTTCTGCTTCCAGTACTGCAAGGCCATGCGCACAGCGGACTCGATGGCGGTGGAGCCGTTGTCGGTGAAAAAGGCGCGCGTGATTTTACCGCCCGGCAGCAGCTCGACGAGTTCCTTCGCCAGGCGGATCGCCGGTTCATGGGTGAAGCCGAGAAAGGACGTGTGCGCCACTTTGCCGAGCTGCGCGATGATCGCCGCATTGATGGTGGGGTGCGTGTGACCATGGACATTGGTCCAGATCGAGGCGTTGCCGTCGAGGTACTCGCGGCCAAACTGGTCGCGCAGGGTGCAGCCCTGCCCCGCCACCAGCAGAAGCGGGGTGTGCTCTGGCGCGCACCACGGCCGCATGGGGGTAAAAGGGTGCCAGAGGTGCTGCTGGTCGAGGGCGGTCAGGGCCGGAAGAGATGGCATGGTGCTTGGGTAGTTTTCAGAATAGCATAACCTTGCTCCAATCATGCAGTTGTTTGCGGCCGCGCCTGTTCCAAGAACCCGGCTTGATATAGAGCACCACATCAAGGGCCTGCCGAATGCCTTACTTCTTCAGCAGCTTCTTCACCGCCTCCGCGACCTGCTTGGCACCATCAGCTTCATAACCCGTCTTCACGTAGGCCACCTTGCCGTCCGGGCCGATGACGACGGTATGGGGGATGCCTTCGACGCCGAAGCTCTGGCCGACGCGCTGGTTGGCATCCAAGGCCACTTCAAACTTCCAGCCACGGGTGGCGAGGAAGGTTTTCACGGTCTCCTTGTCTTCCGCCTGATTGACGCCGATGAAGCGTACCCGCTTGGGATCGAAGGCGGACATTTCATCGATCAACTGCGGCAGTGATTTGATGCAGGGGCCGCACCAGGTGGCCCAGAAGTCGAGGACGATGACTTTGCCTTTCTCCTCGGTGAGATCAAAGTCGTCACCGCCGAGCAGCGGTAGTTTGAACGTCTTCGCGTCTTGATGGAGCAGCGGCGAGCTTTGACCGCCAGATTCGGGCAGCACGGGCTCTGGGGCGAATTGCAATTTCCACTCACGCAGGGCCAGCATGGCGGCGCTGTCTGGCGGGGAGGTGCTGCGGATCACATGAATCTGCGGCAGCGGCACGCGGCAGTCGCCAAGCAGAGGGCTGGTGCCAAACACCGCATCTTCGGCAAAGCGATCCACCTTCAACCCAAGGCGTCCGCCGTTGTTCAGCAGCAGCCAATGGGTGATGACCGGCGGCGCACCTTCTTTGTCGCGAGCTTCAAAGGCGGCGCTCACTGCGTCCACAGGTTTGATCAGCCACACGGCGGCTTTCACGCGGCTACGCGGCACCTGGATCGTCTCCATGCCCGAGCGGATGGCAAAATGCTCCGCTGTGGCGGCTTCGATCACGCCGCGCAGCAGATCGCCATTCGCCGCGAGCAGCGCATGCCGGGGCGGGTCTTCTTTGCGGAAGCGTGGGACGGTGAGCGTATGCTCCTTGGCCCGCGCATCCACCAGCGGCACGGCCACACGACCGGGAGCGATGCGTGCGCTGAAGCCACTGATCTTGACTTCGCGCTCACCATTTCCCCACAGGCTGAAGGGCTCGATGATGATGCCGCTGCCGGAGCGCGTCTTCGGATTGAGCAGGATTTTGCGGGCAGAGACGCCATTGAAGAAAACTTCGACCGCGTTCTCCGCGATGGCGATGTGGATGGGCATGGCTCCGCTGGAGCGCAGGCGGAACTGCCGATCCATCTGGTCACCGTTGGATTCGAGGCCGAAAATCACCTCGTTGCCCATGTGGCCAAACAGCAGGTTCGTGCTTTTAGAGGCGGAATTGATACCGTCGCAGAACAAACGCATGCGCAGGGCGGAAAAGCCGCTGTTGAGCAGGGTGAAGTTGATTTCATTCACCTGCATGAAGGCAGGATGTCCCCAGGAACCGCCAGCTTGGAAATCAAGTCCAGCCTTACCGTTGCGCGTCACCTGCTCAGCGACGCCTCGTGCCCGTTGCCAGCCTGGATCTTCGAAACCGTCGAGGTTCAAAGAGGCACTACCGAACTGAATCGCCTGGATTTTATCGGCGGGCAGATGTTTCACCGCTGCCACGTCGGATGTCAGATCTACCTGTTTTGCATCAATGGCACGCAGCTTTCCAGGTACCACATCGCCTTCTTGCAGGTAAAACAAGGCTTCGCTGCGCATGCCTACGGGCTGCTCTGCCACCGCACGGGTGATTTCTAGCTCGCCCGCGCTGGCCATGGGAACCGGCTTGAGGGCACCGACCGGCTGCCAGCGCGGCTGTGCCCCACCACCGGCATCGAGCGTGCCATGCAGGACGCTTTTATTGAGGGTGAGTGTGTCGAGTGTCGCCAGATCAACCGGCTTGTCTTGGGTCTCGAAGCCTTTGAACTCCAAGTGGTGCAGTTCCGTGATTTTGAAATTCACCGGTGCTGCGGAAAAGGTGGTTTTGAGGGTAGCCACATCATTGCGCACTTGCTGCAGTGTGCCATTGACCCATTCACCATCCGTGAACCACATTTCGGTGAGCGGTGGCGCGGCCTGGAAAAACGGCGAGGCAGTCGGTGTCATTTCCACCGCCAGCACTTGGTCCCATGGCAGACTGGATTCCTTACCATTGAGTTCCCGCACCGTCATAGCATTGGCATCAGCGCGCACCGCTTTCGCTTTGAGGTAGTGCCCGTTGGTTAGTTCGATGCGGGGCCTCACATCGGTGATGTCCGTCGGCAGGGTGCCATCCCATGCACGAATGCGCAGCGCCTCCAGGGTAAGGTCAGGGCCTTTGTTCAACACGGTTAACCCAGTGGGGTTCACGTCACCAGCTTCGTCGTCATTACGCGACCTTGCCTGCGCCACAGCCTCGGCCCGGCCTTGGACAACACCTTGCACCGCTCCAATCAGCGCACCAAAAAGACCACCGCCACCCGCCTTCGCCGCCGGTTTTTTCTCTTCAGTCTTCGCTTCGGGTTCTGGCTCGGCTGCTTCCACGGGCGGCTTGCTCGTCTCCGCCAGCTTGCGGCCGTTGGCACCATAGATCGCACAAAGTCCGGTTTCACGGTTCCAAAAGAGCGTCAGCGTAATGCGCCGCGCATCGTCGCCGAGCTTTTCCACGTTTTCAAACACGCGGCCTTGCAGCACGACATCATCCACCCAGGTCTCCACGATCATGCGCTCCTGGCCGGGAGCCTTGAGTTCGATCTTAAACTCCGGCCGCACGGTGGAACTCAGGGTGAACTGCATTTCCACCAGCTCGGGTGCCTGTACGGGAAGGGTGACGCGGTGGTTCCAGCCGACCTGCTGCAATGCGGCCCCAGGCACCATGCGCCAGAGCTTCTCCTTGATTTCTACGCCGCCGTTCTTCGGGCTGGTTTCGGCCCAGCCGCTGGTGCCAGTCAGTGCGGGCAGTGGGGAGCCTTCGGCCTTCAGGCGCTGCAAGCTCACCACCGCCTCCCGCTGTACGCGGATGCTGCCAAAGCGCGCGGACTTCACGTTCACTGTCTTCGCATCCAGTCCGGTGATGGCACCATACAGACGGCTGCCGTCCGCGAGGCGGATGCTGAAAGGCTCCTCCGTTTTGGCATCCGTCTTGAAGCGGTTGATGCGTTTAAGCACGTCCATGCGCACCTGAAAATCCTCACTGAACATGGGGCTGCGCCAGATCACATGCCCGGCCTCAGCGCCCACGAAATGACCACTGACCCACTCGCCATTTTGCCAGTGCAGTTCGGAAGCGTGGCCGCAAGTGCCCGCCAGCAGCAGCGCAGAGACGAGGTGTTTAGCGTTCATAGATGGGCAGGAAACGGTAGTTCAGGGCCAGGGCCAGCAGCGACATGCCAGTTTCATACGGGCCACTGCCAAAGCTGCCGTCCGCAGCCTGGCTTTCGGCCAGCACGCGTGCCGTGGCAGCGTTCCACTTTTGCCAGGAGGCATAGTCACCCTGGAACAAGGCCTGCGCCATGTAGTAGCGGAAGTATTCTTTGTAGCTGCTCTCGTTGTGCTCCAGGCGGTCGGTGATGTGCTTGAGCGTGGCCTTGAATTCGTCGCTGTCCTTGTGCTTGGACACGGCGGCCACGAGTGTGGCGATGGCACTGCGGTTCATCGACTCGCCAAAGCCGCCGAAACCACCCGCATAGACCACGCTGCCATCCTTGCCAGTACTGCGCTTCATGTATTCCAGCGCGGTGTTGATGACTTCATCCGAGACGGCCATGCCGGCGTTTCGAGCAGCGAGCAGCCCCATCAAAACCGCGCCGGTCACCGAAGTGTCGGCATCCGTAGCGTTGGGCGTGTAGCGCCAGCCGCCCCAGCGGTTCGCCTTCTGCGCGGTGTCAGCACAGCGGATCGCGAGATCAAGCGCCTGCCCGATGGTGCGCACCGGCTTGCCGCCTTCCCAGAGCAGGGATTCATCCACCGCGCCGTAGGCTTCAGAGAGAGAGAGCATGGCAAAGCCATGGTGGTACATGCTGTTGGGCAGGTAGCCGCTGTCTGCATCCTGACTGCTGATGATCGCACGCAGCGCGCGGCGGACGTTCGACGCATAACGACCGAAGTTCGGGTCTTCACCACTTGCGAGAAAGGCCATGAGGCAGATGCCGTCAATGCCCGCGCCATCATGACCACCCTGCCAGCTTCCGCCCTCGCTTTGTTTAGATGCGAGCCATGCCAGCCCGCGCTCATAGACGGTTTCGACTTCCTGCGGGATCGCGCCGCCGAATCTCAAAGAGGGATCCTGCGAGATCGCGTTTGAGGTAAGTAGCTGGAATGACGAAACCAGAATGAGGCACGAGGAATGAAGTCCGAATGTCGAAATTCGGAACTGGCTACGGCGAATAGGTGGGAGCTTCGTCATGGATAGTTCGTCATTCGGTCATTACTCAATGATGAGTCCACCATTGATGATGGGCTGGTTGCCCTTGCCGCGCACGGCCTGCTTCAGGCGTTGCTCGTGATTGTTCTTGATGCCTTCCCAGTACTGCAGTGCGTCGGGCAGGTCACGCTCCTTGAACAGCTTCCACTGCTCCGGTGTCAGGATCGCCTGCATCTCCTTATCTTCCACGCCAGCTAGCGGCACCAGGGCATAGTAGTATTGCAAAAACCACTGGAAGGACATGTAACGTTCGATGTCGGGGAGGTAGCCAGCCAGCACCTTCTGGAGGGCGGTTTCGATCTTGCTGCATTGATCTGCGGAAAGCTTGCGGCGGCGGTCCAGTTCGGAGGTGCTCATCGCGGCCATGGCCTTCAGCCGATAGTTGTGCCGCTCATCAGCAGACTGCTGAATCGTTTTCTGCTGTGCTTCAGTCAGCGTGGTCTGTAGCGTCGTTTTCCACAGCTCCGTGTTTTGCGGCTTGGTTTCATTACGACTGAAATTCGCACGTTCCGTACCTGCCAATGTCTGTAGGAGGTTTTTCGGAGTGGCAGTCTGCACGCTCTGTCGCACGAGGTTTTCGACAAATTGCCGATAGTTCTCCAGACTGGTTTCCACCGCTCCTTTAGCCGCTGTGGTGAGTTTGGCGACGACCGGTGCGGGCAAAGAGAGCAGGCGCGTAGCCTCCTCCACCTGGGGCATCATCGCTGCGAGTGTCCGGCTGCGCTCTGCCAGATACATTTTGTACAGGTGCTGCGAGATCGCTACCTGCATGTCCGGCACTTCGGGGAAAGGACCATTCAAGTCGGGCAGGTTGTTGCGTGCTGAGCCGTTGTTTGAGGCGATCAATTCCTGCCAGCGTTTCAACTGTACATCGTCCAAAATGGCGCGCAGCTTGGCTTCATTCATTTTGCCCGCATACTGAAACAGTTGGGAAGGAGTGTAGTTCCAGTAGTTCTGGCGGCGCATCTCCATGAGCGGCTGCATGAGTTCCACCAGCAGCGGCTCCAGTATCGTGCGCTGATTCTGAGACAGCGCGAGCATCTTGTCCATTTCCTCCAGGCAGACGCGTGAAATTGCCAGGGCGCTGCGCAGTTCGCGCTGCTTGTTTTCAGCCGCCATGCGTGTGCGTTCGGCGTCCGTCAGCAGCTTCTTGATTCCCTCAATCCACATCGGCTGCTTGATGGCCTGCTTGTCTTCGTTAATGCCAAAGTACAAGTTGCCACGCATCCGCTTACGCTCTGTGACCGAGTAGTTTTTCGCCTGCTCCAGCCAGCCCTTGCGTGCCTGCTTCAGCGCTTCTTGGGTCGCTTGCTTCGACAACTCCTCCAACGCTTTCTGCCGTGCCTTGGTCAAATTCAGCGTCAGGACGATGCCGTCGATCTCCGCGTCCATCGCGATCCGCATCTGCTGCTCCGCCTGCTGCTCGGAAGGTTTGATCATATCGGTGAGCTCGGCCTCCGCCTTGGTGCGTTCCTCCTTGTCGATCTTGCGCCATGCAGTGAGCATTTCTGCTGGCAGCACGCCACCGACCACTTCACTCCAAGTTTTATCCCATGCCTCACCACGCGGGCGATCAAAGCGAACGTAGAAGAAGTTACGGTTCATGTGTTGCTCACGAGCCTCGCGAGAAAGTGTGCGTAGCATGTCGGTGGCGCGTTTTTTCTCCGCGTCACAGAGATGGTCGAGCAGGCTTTCGACCGCTGTGTTCAACGCGGTAAGCTGTGCCTCGGTGAGCTTGAGCTTCTGCTTCATCAGCTCGACTTTGGCCCGCAGTTCTTCGTTCATAGGCCCGCGTGATTCGCGCACCCAGCGCTCGAGGTAGGTGGATATTTCCTGATCCACTTCCATCTTCGCTTTCACATCCAAGTCATGCCAAGCGGCATACCGCTGATCGCCGAGTTTTGACTTCAATGCGGCAAGCCAGGCGGCATCTTCGTCTGGCGGTGTCCAGCCTTCGATGGGCTCGTTGGGGCCTGCCACCTCCGGTTTCCAAACGCCGATGTGCTTGATAGCGGCCGTGTCTGAAGTGCGGGATAGATAGGTGCGCATCATCACCAAGGCCAGCGGCTGCCAGGTTTTCAGCGTCT
This sequence comes from uncultured Verrucomicrobiota bacterium, assembly GCA_903848465.1. Taxonomy (GTDB): domain Bacteria; phylum Verrucomicrobiota; class Verrucomicrobiia; order Verrucomicrobiales; family Verrucomicrobiaceae; genus Prosthecobacter. The sequence continues at coordinate 55,569 of CAINGK010000212.1, read as the reverse complement.
GCTCCACAACCTTTTTCGACTCCTCCTGCAGCGCCTGATTTTCCTCGGGCGAGAGTTTGACGGCGTCGTCGATGGATTTGACCACCTCCTCCATTTGGGCCGTGAGCTGCTTCTGCTTTTCGGGCGCGCACAACTGCACAAAGTCTGCCAGCACCTTCTCGACTGCTGCGGACAGCGGCTTTTTCAATTCGGCACGCGACAGCGCCTGGGCCTGCGCCCCACCAGAACTGGTAAGTACGATTGCTAGCAGCAACAGCCTGATCATTTCGCCCCGCCTCCCGCTTCCAGTTTGTTGAAATAGGCGTCCAGTCCCGTCTTAAATTCCTCCGGCAGCTCACGCCCCGCCTTGCCGGTCGCCTGTCCGACCGGGCGCGCGTTCACATTCGCATCGGCATCCGTGCCTGCTCCCAGATCCGCCAGCGCAGCCCCGGCGTTTGCCCCACCACCGCCGCCACCGGGATTCGAGCCACCGCTGCCGCCACCCTTGCCCTGACGTTTCGCCTGTAGCAGCAGCTCGATGGCCTCTGTCTCCGCGGCTATCGCGGGTGCGCCCGTGTCCGGTTTGTCAAGAATGCCCGCCGCTTCATCCATCACGTGCATCACCGCATCGAGCAGTTTCAGTTCCTTGCCAAATTTCTCATTCCCCTGCGGCAGGTGCAGGATGTCGTCAAACGCACCGCGCGTGTTGGCCTGAATGCCAAACTGCTTGGAGGCGAGGTCTGCCGACTTTTTACCATGCTCTCCATCTTTGAGAGCCGCTTTCGCATTCTCCAGCTCACGTGTTTCATCCCGCAGCTTCATCTCGTCCCGCAGGGATTTCATCACTTTGAGCACGATCTCCGGCGGCAGACTGTCTGCGCTGCAACTGCTGCAGGATTTGCACTCGCTGGCCGCCACCATCTCCTCCGCCCAACGGTCCAGTGTGTCCGCCCAAAACTCCGCGCCCGCCATGCTGTTGCCGCTCAGATTCACCGCCGCCTGCTCGCCTAGCACCGACAACGCCTTCACCGCCTGCGTCTCTTTCATCTGGCCAATGATGTTCTTGAAGTGCATGTCCGGCTTGCGGGCGAAGTAGGCTTCCAGATCGCTTTGAATCACCCGCAGCGTCTCGCTCTGCGTCTTTTCATTTTCGGCAATGGCCGCCGCATCCTTCACCGGCTTGTGCTCCAAACCGAAGGCGCTGAGCGTCTTGGTGTTCAAATCCTTCGCCGCAACCAGTTGCTGGCGTGACGCCGCTTTGAGCCGCTTCACGAATGTGCTGGCTTCCAGGCTCGCCAGGATTGCGCCCAGTTCATCCGAGACACGCGCAAACTCGGCCAGCAGCAGCTTCTGCTCATCCAGCGCATCCTGCATTTTTTTCTGTGCCTGGGATGCTGGTGGCTGCTCTTGCGGCTTCTCCTCTGCTTTGTCATCCTTCTTCTTGCCCGGAGCTGCGGCCATCTGCGTCGTCGGCAGTCTCATTGTGCTGGGCTTGGGCGGCGCAGGCTTCGCATTGGGGTCCGCTGCCTGCGGCTCGGCCTTGCTCATTGAGCCTTCTTTGTCCGCGATGCTCGGCATGTTGTCCTTCTTCTGTTCCTCCGTGGAGGCCTTGCCGCCCTTCGACGCACTTGGAATGTCCGGCCCATTCGCAATCTGGGGCGCGCTTGGCTTGCCCTGGCCAGCTTTCCCCTCACCCGGCTTGCCTTCCTTTGACGGCTGCTGGGTTGAATTCGACGGCGGATTGGCGGCCGTGGACTGGCCGGGTTTGCCGCTCTGCGCATTGGAACTCTGCTTCAGCAAATCTGCCACACTGGGCATCCGTTTGGCTGCGATGTCCTGTAGGGACTTCAGCATCGTGGCCCAGGATTCAAGTCTCTTGGCGTCGAATTCATCATTCCGTGTCGCCTGCTCCACCAGACTGCGCCCGCTTTGATTCAGCATGCCCAGCCGCGCCGCATTGGCATTTTCCGCGCTGGCCTGCTGCGCGATCTTGCGCCGGTTTTCCGGGCGGTCCAGCTCCGTCGGATTCAGGGCGCGCAGTTCCTTGTTCGTCGCATGCAGTTGCTGCTCGCGCTCATAGCTCTCGCGGGCCGCTTCCAGCCATTTGCCAAACTGCTCCGTCAGCCACAGCGCGTGATCCGTCTTGTTCAGCACATGCAGCATGAATGCCGTTGAGTAGGCCCGCTTCCGCTTGGGCAGGTAATCCTCCGCCCAGGCGCGGATCTCCAGTGTCTGCGGCTCCACGCCGTCACGACTTGCGCAAAACGTCGCCTTGGCAGCCAGCGTCTTCTTCTCGGGTTCACCTGCCGCCGCGATCTTGTCGCCCTTCGTCTTGTCATCATTCACGCTGCGCCATTCCAGGCCGGTGAGCAGGATGCCGAAGTCATCCTGTACATCGAGATCAAACACGACGACCTCCGAATCGAGCACCACCTGCTCCTGCGACTCCCGACGTGCAGCAAGCCGTGGGGCTTCGTCTTCAATGGCGTTGATCTTCAGAACCAGCGGCTCGCGCGGTGTGAGGCCATCACGGTCCTTCCACATCACATGCTTTTCAGCGTCCGCAGTGATAGGATGAAAAGGCGTCGTCACCTTCGCGCCAGAAACTTTCTCCGCTTCGCCATCCACCTCGGCCGAGGCCAGCTCGCGCGATGCCGTGGCTTCGAGTGAAGCCTGCGCTCCTTTCAGTACACTCACCGCGCCGCCGCGCACTTCGGTCATCGGCTCCGTCTGATACTTCAAATACTCCGGCAGCCGGGTGCGCACGGACAACGCCATCAGTTCCGGCCGGGTTCGCGGCAGCACATGCACCGTCTTGCGCACATCACCGAGCGACAGGGACAATGCCGCATCCTCCTTCTGCGGCGGGAACGCCAAAGGATACGCACCTGATTGCAACCCACTCACCACTACAGGCTGCTCGCTGATCTGCGCCTTGGCTGTCGCAGGCGACCAGCGCGTGTCCTTGTTGAGCTGCACCTTCAAATCAAACGGCTCCGCATACGGCACCACGAGGCGATTTGGCAGCGCCTCAATCTTCGCAAACGTGAAGCGCTCCACCTCACGCCAGGGTGTCGCCCAGCGTGCCAGCGCATTCCACGCAGCATCTGGCACCAGCGTCAGCGCTGCCACAGCAAGCAGTGCCGTCCCACCCGCCGCCCAGCCCCATTGATAATGCTTCGCCTCCGGCACCGCATGCGTGAAGTCCTTGTCCTTCACCGCCTCTGCGGCCTGATCCATCGCCGCCTGCACGAGGCGCTCGCTCCGGCCTGCGGAACCCGACTCCACATGCGCCAGCTCCACGATGCCGAGCAGTTGATCTCCCAGCCGTGGAAAGGTGCGTTTCAGCAGCCGTGCCGCGTCCTCCAGACTGCGCTGACGCCACACCCAGCGGTGCCACTTCAGCGGCAGGCCCAGCCCCAGCACTGCTGCTCCAGCAACCAAGAGCGTCGCTCGCAACCACACTGGCGTCTCCATGACGCGATCCAGCGCGAACACCAGAATGTAGGAGAACACGATCCCGAAGGCTGCCGCCAGCAGGCCCTCGGTGAGCTTGACGATCCAAACGCGCTTGCGAAAATCCGCGAGCTTCGATTCGAGGATGACCGGCAGTGCTGTTTTCATAATTCGCGAATGGTATCCTGAAGGAACGTCTCTGACGAGCTTTTGATTGGGAGTTTAGAACGTTCCGGCGGCCTTTCTTCCTACCCAGAAAAGCCCCATCAACAGCACCAGCAGCCCGGCCCAGGCGGGGTGCGACCAGATTTGCAGCCTGCGCTCCTGCAGCACCGGCTCCGGCATGGCGGAGATCGCGGCGAGGATCGCAGCGGAGTCGCGGGCATCAAGGACTGCTCCTTTGGTGAAGCGCGCAATCTCACGCATTACATCGAGCCGCGCTGGCTGGCCGCGTTTCTCACGGCTGGTGCCTTGGATCGAAATCTTTGTCTCCAGCGATGAACCTGCTTCGGCGCAACTGAGCTGCACCACATGCTCGCCAGGCTCCACCGGGCTGAAGATTCCAGCGAACAGACCCCAGGCTTCCTCGCCGGCAGGCATGAGGCGCACGCTGCTGACCTTGCCGCTGGGTGCGGCGATTTGCGCGATCACGATACCGTCGCGCAGCGGTTCGCCGGTGAGGCTCATGACGTTGGCGTTCAGTGTCAGCACATCGCCCGTTCGTGGGCGGTCGGGCGAGTAAAACAGGCGCATCTTGTCGCCGCTGCTCATGTTGCGCTGGTAGGCCATCCAGCGCACCACCTGGCCCCAGAAGCGGTAGTGGTATTTGTCTTCCACGCCTTTGCGCCAGCGCCAGGCACCGTCGGTGCCCATGAAGAGGATTTTGCCCGCGCCATACGTCTTCGTCACGATCAGCGGCACGCGGCCAAACTGATTCGACTCGGTGCCATGCGTGGCCAGCACCTCGCTGCCGGCTTTGGCACGCAGTGCGGGCGCATACCACTGGAAGCCCGGCAGATTGCTCCACACACGGGCGCTGGCTTCATCGCTGTCTTCCAGCTTCGTCAAGAGACTGTGCGTGCCCGCTTCGGTAAGCGCAAACTTGCCCGGCGACGACGAGCCCCACCCGCGTGGCTGCGCGGCGTCCCAGATCACCGGCAGCAGATCGGCCAGCGGCGTTTCTTGCAGCGTTGCTTGGAAACCATGGAAGCCCGGCATGAAGACGAGCCCGCCAGCCTGATCGCGCACGAGCTTTTGCAATGAAGTGCACTGCTCTGCAGTGAGCTGGCCTTTGGCCAAACCCACATCGCCCAGGAACACGACATCGTATTTCGTCAGCTCTTCATCCTTCGGGAAGGTCTTTAAATAGCCGCGACCATCCCCCACTTTGCCAAGTCCGGGCTGCAGCAGCAGACAGCTCACGTCCACACCCGGATCGCGTTCCAGCGCATTGCGCAGGTAGCGGTACTCCCAGCGCGGAAACGATTCGATCACCAGCACGCGGAGCTGTTCCTTGCGGATCGAAAGCGGTGCCTCTTGCGAGTTGTTTTCGGGATAGCGCTCGCTCGATGTTTTCGGAATCGTGAGCGTGAGTTTGACCTCGCCCGCTTTGTCCGGCTTCCAGGCGAGGGCGTCTTGCAAGCGGCCCATGGCGGGCAGCGTGACTTCTTTGGTGATGATCTCGCCGCTGGAGGATTTCATCTCCAGCATCACGACTTCATCACGCGGCAGCGAGCTCTCGATGGTGAACGGGATGCGCAGCGGCTTGCCCGCCACCGCGAAAGTCGGCACATCAAAGCTGCTCAGCTCGACATCCGGCAGCCGCGTCTCCGCACCCGTAGGCACGGCAAATACGGGCACCTCGCGCATGCGCAGCCGCGTGGTGGCCTGAGATGGCGCGGCACCGGTGTTCCAGTCGCCATCACTGATCAGCACCACCGCCTTGAGGTTCGGCTGCTTCTCCAGCACATCCGCTAACGCCGCATGAATGTCTGTGCCTTCCGTGGGCGGTGTCTGCGTGGATGAGAAAGGCTCGATCACCATGTCCATGCGCTGCTTCAGCGGCTCCCACAGCTTTGAGTCGATCAAGGGTTTGGCGATGTCTTCACGGGACTTTGGCTCTGCATTTGGCTTTGTCTTGTCGATGACATCCTTGGTGCTCATGCTGCCCGAGACATCGTGCAGCACCGCCAGGGTCGGTCGCGTCTCCGGTTTGAAAGTCTCCAGCCACTCCGGCTGCATCAAGGTGATCGCGATGCCGACGGCGATGACAAAACGCAACAACTCCAGCCAGCCAATGATGGCTCGATAACCGCTGCGCCGCCACGCCATGAACGCAAGGCCGCCCATCGCCACGACAAACGCCACCCCGACACCAAAGGCGACGGGAGTGGGATTGAAGACGAGTTGGGATGTAGTGGGAGTCATGGGGTTTCTGGTGTCGTCCTCGTCCTCGTCCTCGACCAATTGAGTACACGCAGGCATTTTAAATGATCGAGCCAGTCCCAACCTCTCGCTGGCGCAGTCTGGCAGTCTCTCGTCAATCCAATAACCATCGATCCCGATAGAATCGAGGACGAGTTCGAGTTCGAGTTGGAGGACGAGGACGAAAAGAGAGTCATCGAACGGGAGAGAGTTGTGGGTCACGCTTGGCAGGCATGCACAGCAGCGCTTCACCCAGGAGCGCCAGCGCCATCACGAACAGAAACGTTCGCCAGATCTCGCTGGCGAGGCTGGCATTGTTTTCTACCTGGTCTTCGATGACATGATAATCGAGCCCGGCAAACAGCTCCGCGATCGCGGCTTTGCCCAGCGTTTCGGGATGATCTTCACGCAGCGGGCGATTGAGGGCGACGAGCCTGTCCCCATTTTCGACAATCCCCGCGCGCAGCGGCTGCTCCGAACTCAGAATCGTCTGTCCACGGCGTTTCCACGCGCTCAGATCACCACTGCCCAGAGCGCTCGCACCGGCATCGCGCTGCTGCGCTTTGCCGAGGCTGCGTGCGCCTTCATTCAGCGCGCGATGCAGCATGGCAAACATCACCACACCATCGCGGGCGAGGCTGGAGGAACCCGAACCGGGCAGCGTGCCGAGGAACCACGCATTGCCATCGCCAGGAATGTCGGCGCGCATGAGCAGCGGCAGATTCCCGGTGAGTCGGGCCAGCGGCGTGCCTTCGCCGAGGATGTCGCAGCGGCGGCTCACTTCGAGATCGCCTACAGGTAGCGCGGTGCCGCTGCGTGTGTTGGCCAGCAGGCCCGTGTCATTGCGCCACCACTCAACGCTGGCCGGTTTGCTCTCGCTGCTCCATGAACCCCAGTGCAGGCCGCCGAAGGCTTCCGCATTCGCCGAATTCGTGGGCAGGAACAGCAGGCTCCTGCCTGAGCTGAGATGATTCGTGAGCTGTTTGGCGATCAAGTCATCCGCCTTCGGCAGTGCCGCATGCCAGACAATGAGTGCGACATCATCCCAACTGATTTCCGCTGCACGCGAAGGCGGCAGCACCGTGGCAGCATACTTGCGCGTGGGATCGGCAGCGGCTTCCAGCGCTGCTTGGAGCGGTCCGGCCTCGGCTTCGTCATCGCTGACGATCACAGACTGCAGCACCGCCGGTTCATCAAACACGAAGTGGTACACGTTGTCGGACGGTGAGGCATCGGCTGGCAGCTCGATCCGGCCCGCGCCGCGTTTGGTCGCTTTGTCGATGGGAATGGCGTGGCCTTGCAGCACAAGCTGCGAGTCCTTCATCTCCACTTTGATCGTCGTGCTCACGTCATTGATCACAAAGCGCAGCGGCAGTTCCAGCGGTTCGCGTGAGGAAGCGTCACGCATGACGCGCAGATCGAGCAGCAGCTCGGCCTTGCCGGCGGTTTCGTTGCGCACGACCCGCTGCACCGAAACGGCCAGGTTTTGTGCCACCGGCTGCGCGTAGCTCAGCAGATGCAGCCGCAGCCCCTTCAGCGTGGTGAAGGCACTGCGCAGCGCCTGCCAGCGTCCGCTCGCCGCATCCCAGTCGCTCTGGCGCAGATCGCTCAGCACCCAGACATCCGTGCGGCCAGTTTGATTGGCGGTCATGTAATCCAGCGCCCCTTGCAGCAGAGCTGGCACATCCGCCGTCGTGTCCGTAGATCCAGTAAGTGGCAGATCAATCAGCGACTCCGGCTTCTCCAGCAACTGCGGCTGCAAGTGCGCATTCTCAATCAGCACCAGCTTCGAGCGCACACCCACCGTGTCACGCAATGCCTGCGCCAGCTTCGCGATGCCCGCCGCACGCTTGCTCGTGCCCGTGGCCAGGTTCTGCTGCTCCATGCTGGCAGAGCGATCCAGCAACACGATCACCGTATCCGGCACGCCACCCGTGAGCCCGAGCAATCCTCCCGCCATGGGCCGGGTGATGACAAACAAAATAGCCGCCACCGCCAGCACACGAAACGCCAGGATCAAAATCTGTCGCAACCGCGACAACCCCTTGTTCATCCGCTGCGCCATCTGCAGAAACATCATCGCCGCCCACTTCACCTGCCGCCGCCGATATAGGTGGATCAAATGAATGATCACCGGCAGCGCCGCAAGCGGCAGGGCAAAGAGAAGCGCTGGAACGAGGAAGGTCATGGCTTCATAAAATAACCTTGCCCATTGTATCAAAAATGATACGTTTAAAACTGTGGCTGCCAAACGTCCTCTGCCTGTGATCTTCTTCCGCACTGCCAGCGGGAATGAGCCTGTGCGCGAGTGGTTGAAGCGGCTGCCATCCGATGAGCGCAGGCTGATCGGCGAAGATTTGCAGGTGCTGCAATACCGCTGGCCGCTGGGCATGCCGCTGGTGGACAGTCTTGGCGATGGCCTGTGAGAGGTGCGCAGCCGGCTGCCGACACGCATCGCCCGAACGCTCTTTTTTGTGCATCACGAGGAGATCATCCTGCTCCACGGCTTTATCAAGAAAACGCAGAAAACACCCACCGAGGACAGGGCGCTGGCTCTGAAACGCAAACATGCCTACATCCAAAACAGCTAAATCGAAAAACCCGCATCGCGGCAGCAGTCTGGGCGACTTTCTCAAAGAGGAAGGCATCCAGGAGGAGGTCGAACTCGCAGCGCTCAAGCGAGTCGTGGCGCTGCAGCTTGCCGATATCATGGCGAAACGCGGCAGCAAGAAGTCCGAACTCGCCGGAGCGATGGGAACCTCCCGCGCCGCGTTGGACCGCCTGCTTGATCCCAAATGCAAATCCGTGACTCTTTCCACGCTCACGCGTGCCGCGAGCGCCCTAGGGCGCAAGGTGCGCATCAATTTCGTCGCGGCGTAAGGCCGGCGCGAAAATGCGTAGATTGCTGGGAGGAGGAAGGTCATGGCTTCAAAGTTCTTGGAGCAAATGGGTCTTCTGGAAGCATCACTTTTTCTCCTTTTGGAGCTTCCGTTCCGATTCCGAGTTTTTTCGCCAGCTTCTCAAGTTGCGTGTAGTTTGTCTTGCTACCTTTCGGCTGATCGGGCCAGCATCGTTTTCCGGCACACATGAAGCACACTTCAATTGCTCCAACTGGCTTCTTGTTCGAATAAAAAACAAAGATGTGATGAGGGAAATAGCAAGGGGCGGGCATGCCTTCAAAGCGTTTGCCGAATGCCGCTTTCAGAAGCCGACGTGTCTGATCGGGATTCAGTTGCGCTTCTTTGCACTCCAACTTTGCCAATGCTTGCAGATCGATAGTTTCGTTCAAGATCGGGCTTTGCTCCTTCAGCGGGCCAAGCGGATTTGTGAACTGATAGCCTTTGACTAGGTCATAAGGTTTTCCAGGCCACGGCTTGTGAATAAAAGCGCATCCGGTCACGGACACCAAGGAAGCAAGTAAAGCCACAGCATACATCAGTAGAATGGCGGAGTTTTCACTGCGTCTTTGCATTACCGGCCTCCTTTCTTTTGAATGCGCGCCAGCAGGAACTTCGCGAGCACGTCGTCGTATTTTTCGTGGAGCTTGACGCGGTGATAGTCGATGGCGGTGGTGCGAACGAGTTCGTCGATCTCATGCATGTACTGGCGCACAGCTTCGCGGTAGTTGCGGGCGATGAGGCTGGGATCAGCGAGAATGGCCTCACCACCTTCCATGTCGATGAAGCGCGCGGGGCGGTCGAAGTCGAAGTCAAGTTCCTGCTGGTCCAGCAGATGAAACACGGCCACGTCATGCTTGCGAAAGCGCAGGTGCTGAATGGCGGACTTCAATTCGGCTGGTGGCACGAACAGATCGGAGAAGATGATGACGAGGGCGCGTTGGCGAATTTTTTCAGCAGCGTCATGCAGCGAAGTGAGGAGCGTGGTGCCGCCGACGGGCTGGATGCCCGCCATTTGATCAAGCACGAGTCCAAGATGCGAGGCTCCGCGTTTGGCGGGGATTTCCACGGGCTTCTCTGCAAGGCTCCACAAGCCCACGCCATCGCCCTGCTGCGCGGCGACATAGCCGAGCGTGCCGGCAAGCTTGCGCGCGTAATCGAAGCGGGTGCTGCCGACGGGCCCGTAGTTCATGCTGCCGCTGGTGTCCATGAGCAGGCAGAGGCGCAGGTTGGTGTCGGCCTCAAATTCCTTGATGTAAAAGCGGTCGCTGCGCCCCCAGGTGCGCCAGTCGAGGCGGCGGGTGTCGTCACCGGGGACGTACTTGCGGTACTGAGCGAATTCGAGGGAGGAACCGCGCACCGGGCTGCGGTGCTTGCCGGACACGCCGCCAAGCATGGCATGACGGGCGTTTAGCGGTAGCGCCATCAGGCGGGAAAGTACCGCTGGCTCCAAGAATGATCGGGAAGACTCAGCCATGTTCGTAGCCTCCCATTTTCGTCCTCGTCCTCGTCCTCCTACTCGAACTCGTCCTCGACTCCTGTGCTCTCTCAGCCCCCGGAGTATCATCGAATCGATCCACCAGCTTCGTCAGCATGCTCACGATTCGCACCAAGATCGCCTTCCCCTGCTCGGTGCGATTTGGCAGACATGCTCTTTTTGCCACTAGGGCATCAAGGCAGGCCGCGCACTCTGTTGTTGAACCTCGGGCGTCATCGAAAAATCGGGCGCGGAGTTGGCCGATGCGTTTCCCGTTTCCCTCCGCGGTATTGAGTAGTTGAGAAAGACTGGCTCGATCGAGTTGTTCGAGAACTTCGGCCAGACGTGCAGTCTTCTTTTCGCGCAGTTCGTCGAAGAGATCTGTGAGCCACGAGATGAACTCGAGTTCGAGTTTGTAAACATCGAGCTTTTCGTGGTCGAAGAGGGTGGTGGGCATAACGGCGCGATTTGATCGAGGACGAGTTCGAGTAGGAGGACGAGGACGAACCGGAGCGAATGCGATTAGGACTTCGCCAACTCCTCGACCAATCTCTTCGCCACATCCCGGCTGCTAATGCCATCGCTCTCCGCCGTGAAAGTCGTCATCACACGATGTCGCAGCACCGGCTCCGCCACTTCCATGATGTCCTCCATCCTCACCATGTAACTGCCGTACAACGCAGCGCGCGCCTTGGCACCCAGGATCAAATACTGCACGGCACGCGGACCAGCGCCCCAGCTCACAAGAGGTTTCAACCACGCAGGGGCCTCGCTGCTGGCAGGACGGGTCTTGCGGGCGAGATCGACGGCGAATTCATAAATATGATCTGGCACAGGCACACGGCGGACGAGTTCTTGGAAGGCGAGCACCTTGGGGCCGTCCAAGATGTGTTCGAGTTTCGGCAGGCTCGCGCCAGTGGTGGTACGGGCGATGGCAATCTCTTCGTCGCGGCTCGGGTAATCGACGCCAATCATGAACATGAAGCGGTCGAGTTGGGCTTCGGGCAGTGGGTAGGTGCCTTCCTGCTCGATGGGGTTCTGCGTGGCAAGAACGAAGAACGGTGAATCAAGCGTGTAGGTGCGGCCGGCCACGGTGACTTTGTGCTCCTGCATCGCTTCCAGCATGGCGGCTTGGGTCTTGGCGGGAGCTCGGTTGATTTCATCGGCGAGGACGATATTGGCAAACACCGGCCCTTTGGCGAATTCGAAGGCGCGTTTGCCGCCAGGCAGCTCCTGCAAGATGTCGGTGCCGGTGATGTCCATGGGCATCAAATCGGGCGTGAACTGAATGCGGTTGAAACTGAGGGACATCGTTTCAGCGAGGCGTGAGATCAGCAGCGTCTTGGCCAGGCCGGGCACGCCCATGAGCAGCGCATGGCCACGGGCGAAGAGGCAGATGGCAAGCTGCTCCACGACCTTCTGCTGGCCGACGATGATCTTCTTGAGCTCATCGCAGAGCTGGACGTAAACTTTGCGAAGCTCATCAATGGCGGCGACGTCGTCTTGCGGAAGCGGAGAGTTGGACATGGTGATTTTTGGAATGCTGTTATATGGCACCAGAAAAGCAGTGCTCTGACAAGAGCGGTGTGTGTAAATAAACTGTCAACGCCGCCGAAACTTGGGTTTGTTTACCCAATCAGCGTTTGCACGTGATGCGTTACGGCGCTGGCGAGGCCCTGGATGTTGTAGCCGCCTTCGAGGATGGAGACCAGTCGGCCCTCGCAGTGGTTCTGCGCGGATTCGAGCAGGAGCTTTGTCAAAGCGACGAAATCATCGTCGGTTAGGCGAAACTGGCCGAGGGGATCATCAATACGGGAGTCAAAACCAGCGGAGATCAGAATCAGGTCCGGCTTGAAAGCGTCGATGGCCGGCAGCAGCCGGTCGGTGAAAGCAGCGCCGATCATGCTCATGCCCGTGCGTGCGGGGAAAGGAAGATTCAGCGTGCAGCCCTGCCCCTTGCCGCTGCCGGTTTCATTGGCATGGCCGGTAAAGGGGTACAGCGGGCTCTGGTGAGTGCTACAAAACAGCACACTGCCATCCTCATAGAAAATGTCCTGCGTGCCGTTGCCGTGGTGTACATCCCAATCCACGATGGCGACTTTTTGCGCGCCGTGCTTTTGCTGCGCATGGCGTGCGGCGATGGCGATGTTGTTGAAAAGGCAGAAGCCCATCCCTTGCGCGGGTCGTGCATGGTGCCCGGGCGGCCGCACAGCGCAGAAGGCATTCCTGGCCTTGCCAGCAAACACGGCATCCACCGCATTCAAGACACCGCCGACGGCTTGAACCGCCACCTCATACGATCTGGCGCAGATGGCCGTGTCGCCAGTGCTGAGGTCATCAAGTCCAGCTTCCACATCCTTCCTCGCCTGGGCGATGTACCCGCGCTCATGGCACAGCGCGATTTCATCCAAGGTCGCAGCACGCGGCGCGATGGCCTGTGTCTTGCCCACCAGCCCGGCATCCGTCAGCGCCTGCGTGATCGCCACATGCCGCTTCACGCTCTCAGGATGACCCGGGCCTGGGTCATGCTGCTGGTAGATCGAATCAAGAAGCAGGGCAGTCATGGGAAGTTTACAGTGGTTGGACAAACAACTGCAAACCACCGCAAACTATTGCCAACAATCGCAAACTTCCGCCCTCAGCGTTTGCCGAAAAATTCAGCCAGCTTTTGCAGGTCTTTGCCTTCAGCGGGCTTCATGGCGCTGGCGATGGCGGCGTCCTGGATGGTGATGAGTTCCTTGATGCCTTTGCGGCCGTATTCAAGCATGGAATGCAACTGCGCCTCGGTGAAGGTCGCTTCTTCACCACTGCCCTGGATCTCGACGAACTCGCCGTCTTCGGTCAGGACGATGTTGCTGTCCACATCGGCGGCGGCGTCCTCGGTGTAGCAGAGATCGAGAAGGGTTTCACCTTTCACGATGCCCACGCTCACGGCGGCAATCTTCTTTTTGAGCGGCTGGCGCGTGATCTTGCCCTTTTCCAGCAGGCGGTTGAAGGCCACTGCGACGGCGATGCAGGCACCGGTGATGGCGGCGGTACGGGTGCCGCCGTCGGCCTGCAGCACGTCACAATCCACGCAGAGAGTGCGGGGGCCGAGTTTTTCCAGGTCAACGACGGCACGCAGGCTGCGGCCAATGAGTCGCTGGATTTCTGTGCTGCGGCCATCGGGTCTGCCACGTGAGCTTTCGCGGTCTTTGCGCTCGAGAGTGGAATAGGGCAGCATGGAATACTCAGCGGTGAGCCACCCGCCTTTAACGTTCTGCACCTTCATCCAGCGCGGCACCTCTTCATTGATGCACGCCGTGCAAATCACACGCGTGTTACCAAAGGCGATGAGGACGGAGCCAGCAGCATGCGGGGCCACGTCGAGGACGTATTCAATTTTGCGGAGTTGGTCGGGAGTGCGGCCGTCGGTTCTGGGCATCACGCTGCTTAGCACGGAGAAGAGGCGCGCCAAAGCCTTTTATAATAAGCTGGCAATGATGTGTTTGAACAAACGCCGCGAGCCCTCCGTCCAAAGCTTTAAATTAACTGGCATTCGTTATGCTAAAGATAGGTGACAGCTCAAACTTAATCTCTATGACGCGTTTTCCTCGCCCTGGTTGCTGGTTCCGTTTTACCCCGACGGATTGGAATTTCATCCGCGACACCCTGGCGCTGACGGAGCGTGGCAAAGAGGGCTTTAAGGCGATGATGGACGACCCGGACGCCGTGCCCATCATCCTCGACAACGACAAGCTCTTCGACGCCGCCATCCTTTCCCGCAAGGCGGCCATCCTCTCGCCCGAGCTGTTCTTCTTCATCGTGGTACGCCACTCCCTCAAGGAGTTCGGCATCAAGGAAATCGCCGTGGCAGACTACATGGCCGTGGTCTGCGCGGACTTCGGCTGCACAGCGACGAAGGGACCGGAGGACATCAATCACAGCATCGACAGTCTTTACAGCGTGGATTATCTCGAAGCCATCGAGAACGCGAGCCGCCACCATAAGTTCTTCCTGCATGTGCAGTGCGCCAACCAGTTCCTGGTTCTCACCTGCCTCTACCCAGACTTCTTGCACCGCCGGGCCGCACGGCGCGGTGCCCCGGACGTGGACTACTACGAGCAGGTCGTCGTCAGCCACCTCGATGCCGCCCGCAAGCACGTCCTGGCAGACGAGTTTGCCATGGAGGAGACTTTCGAAAAAGTGGCGGAATGTTTCCCTCCCGCGCGGCGCGCGATGAACCACACCGTGCGGGAGTATTTGAGCCTGGGGCAGTGAGCGCGGGGTTTATAAAGTCGTTTTGCCAGTGGGATCGGCGCGTGGTGGAATGGGTGACGCGGTGAGCATGACCGCGATGTCTTCGCGTCCTCTCCATGCGCTCCGGCACCATTTGTTCTGCATGCCGTGCATGATTTCACCAGCCAGTTCGCGGCGGCCAATGGTGACGGCGAGCAGACCGAGGTCGCTGCGCAGTTCATAGCTGTCAGGCCATTGCACCACGGCGGCGCGAATGGCGCGCTCAACGGTGTCGAGGTTCAGACGAGGCTGGATGCCAGGCAGATCGCCGTCGAAGTAGATTTTGCGCAGCATTTGTGCAGTGAGACCGCCTTGAGAGGTGGTTTGAAGTTCTTCGAGAATCGCGGCACAGATTTGGCGACCGGTTTCCCCGCCTTTGACGAAGCTCTGGCCAAGAACGATGGCGAGAGGGGCATAGTCAGGGTATTTGCGCAGTCCTTCTTGAAATACTGGTGCGATCTCCTCTGCTGGACGTCCGGTAATAGCCTGTAGTCGGATCATGGTGTCATACCATGCGGGGCTGGTCTTGGGAATCTCCTTCATGAGTTCGAGACCGTGGTCGGAAACTTGGCGGATTTTTGCAAATGAGCCGTTATTACGGGACTTGAAGAGTGCGTAATTAAACAGGTAGCGTGCCTCTGCGAGGCGGGCAAAGATGGAGGTCGGCTTTTGCTTCTGCCAGATCAGGATGGCATCATGAATCTCGCGCCAGGCGGATTCTGTTTGGAGATCTTGATCAAGCGGGCGCATTGCGTCCATGATGATGTCGAGCGCCCAGTCGCCCCCAGATGTCTGCAACTCGCTGCGATTGATCGCGTTAAAAAAATGCTCCAGCCGTTCAATGTTGCCTTCGCGCAGGCGAAGCACTGCCATGTGTTCGATGGCTTTGCGTTGTCGCGGGCCGTCGAACTCGTCGCGTTCATGAGGAAAATGAATTTTGCCCACCACCTCTAGGCTCATGGCGGCATAGAGCATGCAGCAGTGCTCGTGGTAGCGCAGTGAATCGCGGACCCAGGTGACAGTGCGATCATCTGCCAAAATCATCGCATAGGGGAACTTGTTTTCGATGAGTTCGATGGCCGGGGCGGCTCTTTTGACATCGCCGAAGTAGAGGCAGGTGTAGGCCTTAGCGAGCAGGATGGCTCCTGCGTCGTGGTAGGCTTTGTATTTTTGTGCCGTTTCCCAAGTCTGGAAATCTTTGATGAAGGAAGAAAGGCGCGTAGCCACTGGCAGAACGCTTTTCAGCGCATCGTCCATGTCTTCGAGATGCTTGGGATTGCGGCTGGAGTACCAGTATTTGGCAGCCGCTTGGAGGTTGTCATGTTTGGCGCGCTGGTCTGCCGACTGAGATTCACGAAGTGCCTGCTCAATGACCTGGGGCGGCAGTTGCTGGGAGAAAACTGACGATGCAGCGCACAAAAGGGGAAGTAACCAAACGCGGGAAAGCAGTCTGGCCAGTGGGAGAACAACCGAAGTAGGCATTATGGTAATTATAATACTCTGACTGCATGGGTGTCAACCGGGGGAAGCCTCAGAACATCACTCTTGAGGTAGTTTTCCGCGTTGTTTCGCGAGTTTTCCCCGCAGTTCGGCCAGTTTTTCTTCGAGATCCTCGATCTTCTTTTCCAAGATCGCGCAATACTTCTTGGTATCCCGTTGTTGAAGGCGGTCGAGAAGATTGAACAGCAGCGCCAGCCGCCAGAGCCGGGTCCAGAGACCGCGGAGGCGGTAGGCGCGCAGCAGTTTACCAGCGCGCAGCATGCGGGTGAAGCGGAAGAGGTTCAGCGTGCGCAGGAAAGCGACGAGCGGCAGCAGGATGACGACGAGATTGATCCAGTTCTTGAGGCAATAGGTCACTTTGCTGGGAGCGGCGGCGACCATCCAAAGGAACTCCATGGTGAAGCCGATCCAGATGACGCAGGTGGTCAGGTGCGTGGCCAGAGCCATGCGCGGATGGTTGTCTAGCGTCTCGCCGCCAGCGAGTTCAGCTCCCAGCACAGGCAGCACCAGCAGTGTGAGAATGACCATCGGCAAAGCGAGCTTTTGCTCAAGCTGTTCGGAAGTCTCCTCGCCGACGGGCTTCCAGCCGATGCCAGGCAGCCAGAGCCAGCCACGCGGTTTGCTGCTGGCGGTGATCATGCGCAGCGGCGGCAGCAATGCGGTGAGCAGCAGGCGCTTGAGACGTGCAGGCAGCGCATCGTGCATGACAAACAAACCGGCGATGCCTTCGACAATGACGATGGCCCACAGGGTGATGATAAGCGGCAGGAACAGTCCGGACGTCATGAACCACTCGCGAAATGCCTCGCCGCTGTCGCCTTGCGGGAGCACGAGGCCGATCACGGTGAGAAAAGCGATGGCGACGACGAGCATCAGTCCGTGGCGGATGGTGCCACCCTGAGGTGTCGGGCCGGAAGTGCTCATCATGCGTGGCAAGGTAGCGCCAGCCTGAGGTGATTGGCAATCATGGGATGTCATTTGAGGCCTCTTTGGCGTGTGGCATTTCCTTGCGGCGAAGTTGAATCAACCGCCGCCCAGCGCATAACCCACGCCACGCACGGTGCGGATGAGTTTTTTGTCGTGATCTTTGTCGATCTTGGAGCGCAGGCGCTGGATGTACACCTCCACGAGGTTGGTTTCGGGGTCCATGTTGTAACCCCACACATGCTCATAGATCTGCATGCGGCCAAACACGCGCCCGGGGCTGCGCATGAGGTGCTCCAGCAATTCGAACTCGCGCGTGCTCAGCTCAATGTCCGCACCGGCGCGGCTGACTTTGCGTTCGAGCAGGTTGATGCAGAGGTCATCAACACGCAGCAGGTGGCTGGAATCGCCCGCCTTGCGGCGCACCACGGTGTGCAGGCGTGCGGCCAGTTCTTCGACGAAGAACGGCTTCGTCATGTAATCATCCGCGCCGAGGTTCAGGCCCTCGATTTTTTCCGGCAGCGTCGAGCGTGCGGTGAGCAGGATCACCGGCACGTTGTTGCGCTTTTCACGCAGGCCGCGCAGGATGCTCAGGCCGTCGCGCCCTGGCACCATGATGTCCAGTACCAGGGCGTCGTAGGGCACGGTCGTCGCCATTTCCCAGGCTTCATCGCCATCGCTGATGGCATCCACCTGAATGCCCTGCTCCTCCAGCCCCTTCTTGGCAAAGGAAAGCAGTTTGGCCTGGTCTTCGACAAGGAGAATGCGCATGCGGCGGACGATGCGGCGAGATGCCCGCTTGTCCACCGGCACGTGCTGAAATGACCAAGTTGCATGCTGGTCCTTGCGTTGAGAGCCTGTATCATTCGGATTAAATTTGTCATTCGGGTTTAGTCATTCGTCATTTTTCGGGTAGTCTCTCGCATGAAGCCCCTGCTGGCATTTCTGCATTTTTTCACGGCCTCTCCGGCAGCGGAACCGCTGCCAGCGCAGGGCATTCAGGCCGCTGCGGCCTATTCCGCAGTGCATGGCGGCCATGCGCTGCTGATCAAACAGAATGGCAAAATTCTGCACGAATCCTACACCAACGGCCACACGAAATACGAGCCGCACCGCATCTACAGTGGCACGAAAGCCTTCTGGGGCCTCACTGCCTTCGCTGCGGAAAAGGACGGCCTATTTGAGTGGAATGAACGCGTGTCCGACACCATCACCGAATGGCAGGGCGACCCACGCAAAAAAAACATTACCGTGCGCCAGTTGCTCGATTTCAGCCACGGGCTGGAGCCAATGTTTGGACTGCATGAAAACACGTTTGCAGACCGCACTACTGCTGCATTGAAAGCCGGGTCTGTGGCCACTCCAGGCAAATCCTTCATCTATGGGCCCGCCGCGCTGCAGGTGTTTCATGAGCTGCTTGCACGCAAGCTGCAGCGGAAACAGACTCCCACGCGCTACCTGGAGCGCAAGGTGCTCGGACCGCTCGGTCTTGGCTCGCAGCGCTACCTGCCGGATCAGCGTGGCGCGCCGCTACTCGCTGCGGGCTTCATGCAGACGGCACGCCAGTGGTCCGAGCTGGGCACGTGGATGCTCAAGCACGAGGAGGTGCTGATGAGGCTCCAGGGCAGCAGCGCCAACGCCGCCTTTGCCTTCGGCTTCTGGAACAACCACGCCGCCGAATACAGAGCTGCCCACGAGGTGGATGCGGAGGCGATGCTCGACAAAAAATGGCACCAGCAGTCCTGGCGCAACGCCTGCCTCAGCCGCTCCGCTCCCGCCGACCTCATCGCCTGCATCGGCTCCTACGGCCAGCGGCTCTACATCGTGCCGTCGCAGAAACTCGTCATCGTGCGCCTGGCGAAGGATTCAAAGCCAAATGATGCGGAGATGCTGAAGTTGTTATTTACTCCGAAAAGTTGAGCGCCTCATTGCGCCACAGGCAAGGCTTTCGGAGCCGGAACTGGAGGCGTTGCAGTGGGTGCTCCAGGGGCTACATCTGGCGTCTGCTCCACCACCGGAATCGCCTT
This sequence comes from uncultured Verrucomicrobiota bacterium, assembly GCA_903848465.1. Lineage (GTDB taxonomy): Bacteria > Verrucomicrobiota > Verrucomicrobiia > Verrucomicrobiales > Verrucomicrobiaceae > Prosthecobacter. The sequence goes on along the minus strand of CAINGK010000212.1, from coordinate 36,607 downwards.
GCGTATCATCAACTTGGACACGCCGTAGATAAGCGTGCTGTGCTTGGGCCGCCATTGGTAGCCGATGCCGAAGGGGAGGGAGGGGACTTCGGTGGTGCGGTAGTACTCAGCGAGGTCGGCTTGGAAGTGCTGTTTGAATAAGGGGATCGGCCCGGGATACCAGCCGTAGGCTTTCACGTCCCAGGTCTCGCGCGGAAAGTCGCGCCACATGATGCCGGAGTCGTCCTGCGTCATGGTGTGGCAGTGGGTGAGAAGGTAGTCGCGGATGGTGTGGAACTCATCCATGTGCATGAGGTAGGAGGCGGACTTGGTGAAGCCGTTCATGACCCCGAGCCCGTCGCAAAAGCGCAGGAAGGAGGCGTCCTGCTTGAGCGCCCAGCTCGCGATGTTGGTGGAGAAGTAGTAGAGCGTCTGCTGTTTGCCTTTGGCGCCGAGGAAGGTGATGCGGGCACCGGCGGTTTTGGTCGGTTTGTCGGTGACGATTTTTCCTTCGGCATCGAGCCAGATGTTTTCCACGCTTTGAATGTAGCAGCCGCAGCGGGCCAGGAAGACGTAGAGCACCGGCAGTGTACCCGTGAGCTTGGTGGCCTGCAGGTCTTTCTTCATGTCCGCCGTGATGAAGAAGCTGAAGCTGAGGGAGGCATTGAGCGTGTTACGCAGATTGCGCAGCGAAGAGCCGAGCTCACCTTCGCTGAGTTTCGTCACATCCGGCGGCAGGCCCACGGGTTCCACTGCGGCAAGGACGTAGGTGGAGGCATTGGGGAAAAACGTGTACGCGTGCAGAAAATCCGGACCGCTGAAGACGTAGAGCAGCGGCGAGGTGTCGCTGACAGCTTCCGGCAGGCCCAGCGGCACCCACTCGCGGATAGGATTGAGCTGACGCTGTTCGGCATCGGCCCAGGTGGCGTCGAGGTCCTTGGCATGCGAGTTGAAATCTCCATGCTGGGCCAGTCCGGCCAGCGACGATCCTTCCTGAGGCATGCCGGCGAGGAAGCGCGCCTGCTCATTGGGTGTGGGGGGCTCGGCGAAGGCGGTTTGAGCCAGAACAAGCAGTAGAACGAGTGTCTTTTTCATGGGGTGCGTGGAGTACGCGGTGAGATAAAATAAACGATCCAACCCAGCAAAATGAGCGCCATTCCAGCGAGCGTTTCATCGGGATGCTTTTTGGCGACAAATACCATCATCCACAGGCTGATGCCAAGAAACAAGATGGGCGTCACGGGATAGCCCCAGCAACGATAGGGCCGCGGCAGGTCCGGCTGCCGAATGCGCAGCACGATCAACCCCACCACCGTGGCAAAGGAACCGAGCTGAATGCTGAACTGCACGCAGGTGAGCACCGTTTCAAAACTGGCCGTGAGCAGCAGCGTCACCACGATGGCAAGCTGCACAAACAAACCGGCCACCGGCACGCCACGGTCATCGCTCACTGCCAGGGGAGCGAGGATGCGCAGATCCTGGCCCATGGTTTTCATCACCCGTGGCCCCACCCAAGTCATCGCGCTGATGCTGGAGACGAGGCCCAGGCAGATCAGCCCGGACATGATCCTGCCGCCGGTGTGGCCGAAGATATGGACGGCGGCGATGTGGCCGACATCCAGCTTGCCATCCAGCTCGCTCATGGGTGCCACGTACAGGAACACCGCATTCAGCGCAATATAAAGCCCCGCTACCAGCAGGGTGCCCAGTGCGATGGCCAGCGGCACGTTCTTCTGCGGATCGCGAATGTCCCCGACGATGTAAGTGGCGGCATTCCAGCCAGCATAGGCATACATAACGTAAACGAGGCTCACGGCGAAGGGGGTGCTGCCCATCAAATTCAGATCGCCAGAGACCGGAAGAAAGTGTACCGGCTGGGCTTTGCCGAACCAGAATCCGGCACCGATGAAGACGAGGATCAGCAAGACCTTGAGCCAAGTGGCAGTGTTTTGAAACTTGGCCGCCATGTTGATGCCGCCCACATGGATCAAGGTCACGATCCATACCATGACGAGGGACCAAGTCGTCGCCGGAGCCGAGGGAAAGATGCCGGAGAAGTATTTGCCGAAAGCCATGGCCGCCAGCGCGATGGGGGCGGCAAACCCTACTGTCACCGAAAGCCAGCCAGAGAGAAAGCCGACTGCCGGATGAAAAATCTTCGAGAGAAAGTGATACTCGCCGCCGGAGCGCGGCAGTGCCGCAGCCAGTTCGCCATAGCACACCGCACCACAGAAGGCGCACACCCCGCCGACGACCCACAGCATCATGAGGACGAAGCCCGAGGGCAGGGAGCCCACTTGGAAGCCCAGGGAGGTAAAGACCCCGGTGCCGATCATGTTTGCCACCACCACCGCCGTGGCTGTGATCAGCGAAATCCCCTGCGTGCGTGTGGTGCTCATGGGTGCGATGGCTACGCGCTTGGCGGCGGGGCGTCAACTCTGCTTCCGAAGCAGGCCAAACACAGTCAGCCAGAGCTTGGCAGTGGCCCCGCCCCGAAACGGTGACAGCAAAAATAAACGCAAATTCATCTTGGCCCCTGCGGTGGTGTTAACCGCTCGGGTTTCTATGGGGTATGATTCAATCAACCACCACCATGAAACTCGCCCCCCTTTCCTCCCTGATTCGCCCCCATGGTCAGCCGCATGAACTACAGCCTGCCATGCAGGCCCCATCGGTGTCTCCGCACGCCGTAGCGGCCACCTTCGATTTTCACACCGTCACCTGGCAGGCCGATGGTTTTGGCTTTGATGCCACCAGTGGCGAATTTTTCACCGCTAGCCCGACGGCGCTCGTCGTCATGCAGTCTTTGAGCGAGGGAATGACACGGCAGCAGATTCTCGACCGCCTCACCTCGCGCTTCGAGGTCAGCCACAGCACGGCGGAGCGCGATCTGGAATCCTTCCTCGCCGAGATCGCGCATCTCGGACTGACACCGGAAGCGAACTGAATTCGCCCTACCCCAGCCCCAAATTCATCCTCCTATGAATGCCTCCCCAGTCGTCGCCGTCACCGGCCTGCATCGCGGTGAGAATCCTCAGCCCGGTTCCGCCGTCATTCGCAGCCTGCGCCGCGTTTACCCGGAACTGCGCATCATCGGTCTGGTTTACGATTCGCTCGAAAGCGGTCTCTTCAGCGAAGAGGACGCGCCAGATGCCGCCTTCACCATGTCCTACCCCGGTGCTGGCGTGGAAGCCTTCTGGCAGCGCCTTGATGCGATCCGTGAGATCGAACGCTTTGACGTTTTGATTCCCTGCCTCGATGCCGAAATGGGGCCGCTGGTGGAGGCTCCCGAAAAACTGCGCGAGCGCGGCATCCATGCCTGCCTGCCGACGGCTGCGAGCTTCAAATGCCGCGACAAATCGAAGCTGGCTGAGCTGTGCGAGCGCACCCACTGCCGCACGCCGCAGACCGTGGCCGTGAGCGATGTGAACTCGCTCCATCAGGCCGCAGCCTCGCTCGGCGGCAATGTCTTCGTCAAAGGCCGCTTTTATGAGGCCCGGCATGCCCTCACCCCTGCCGCCCGCGAAGCCGCCTACTGGCACATGCTGGAGCAATGGGGCGCGCCGGTACTGGTGCAGGAAAATGTGCAAGGCGAGGAATACAACGTCATCGGTCTTGGCGACGGCCGCGGTCATATGCTCGGCTCCTGCTCCATCCGCAAGATGCTCCGCACCGCCAGCGGCAAAGGTTTCGGCGGCATGGTGGTGCGTGACCCACAGCTCGATGCCGTCGCCCAATCGCTCATCGCTGAACTACGCTGGAACGGCCCGTTTGAACTCGAATTCGTCAAATCTGAAGGCCCCAAAGGCGAATACTGCCTCATCGAGATCAATCCCCGCTTCCCCGCCTGGTGTGACTTCCCCTCCACGCTGGACTGCAACCTGCCCGCCGCTGTGCTCGAACTCGCCCTCGGCTGGCAGCCGCGCGAGCCGCTGCGCCACGCCAGCCCCGGCAAGTTCTTCATCCGGCATGCCATCGACATGACTGGCGACATCCGCGATCTCGCCGCCCTCACCACGAATGGTCAGTTCTTCCGTCAGCCGCGCGAAATCATCCCGCATCCCGCTTCGTCCCGCAGTCTCTAATTCCGACCCTTCACGCATCCTCCCATGCAAACACTTCTGCCTTATTCCCCGCCGACGATCACGCGTCATCTCAGCGGCCAAAACAGCGCCGCCAACCGCAACCGCCATGCGCATGGCCTGAACAGCAACATCTGCGAACGCATCGACGGTGTGCCCGTTGCGGACCTCGCGGCACGCTTTGGCTCCCCGCTCTTCGTTTTCTCCGAGCGCACGCTGCGTGAGAAAATCCAGCGTGCGCGTGAAGCTTTCGAAAGCCGCTACCCCAACACACGCTTCGCCTGGAGCTACAAAACGAACTACCTCAACGCCATCTGCCGCGTCTTCCACAGCGAAGGCTCCATCGCCGAGGTGGTGAGCGAGTTCGAGTATGAAAAGGCCCGCCGCAACGGCGTCGCCGGACGTGACATTATTTTCAACGGACCGCATAAATCCCGCGCAGGCCTCGAACTCGCCGCCAGTGAAGGCGCGATGATCCAGGTGGATAACTGGGATGAACTGCTGCTGCTCGATACCATCGCCAAAGAACAAAATCGCAGCATCGACATCGCCATCCGCTGCTGGCTTGATGCTGGCATTCAGCCGGTTTGGAGCAAGTTCGGATTCGGAGTAGAAAACGGCGAAGCCTGGCGTGCGATCCGGCGCATTGCCGAAAGCAAGGGCCGCCTCCGCCTGAATGGGCTGCACACGCACATTGGCACCTACATTCTTGAACCGAACGCCTACAAAGTCGCAGCGGAGAAACTCATCACTCTGATGGAGCGTTGCCGTGAGAGCTACGGCTGGTCGTTGCGTTACCTGAACCTTGGCGGTGGTTTCCCATCGCTCAGCACACTGCATTATTCGTATCAGCCTGCTGAGCAGATGGTTCCGCCGATCGAAAAATATGCCGAAGCCATCGCCAGCGCTCTGAATACGCTGCCACGTGACCGCCGTCCTCGTCTCTACCTGGAAAGTGGTCGTGCGCTTGTCGATGAAGCCGGCTATCTCATCACCAGCATCGTCGCTGTGAAGCAAACCGGCGCATCAGGTCCGATCACGCTCGCCGGAAAGGCGGCCAAAGCTCCTGCCTACACGCCTGAATCGAATGGGTCCGCCTACGTCATTGATGCTGGTATTAATATTCTCTACAGCGGCAACTGGTATCGCTTCAATGTGAAGCCTGCCAAAGCGCAGCGTGAAAGCGCCCAGCACCCCATCAAACTCTACGGCTGCCTGTGCATGAACATCGACGTCATCCGCGAGCAGGTCTCCCTGCCGGCGATGACCACGGGGGATCATCTGGTCATGCATCCTGTGGGTGCCTACAACATCACGCAGAGCATGCAGTTTATCACGTATCGTCCAGCGGTGGTCATGATCGGTCTGGATGGCCGCGTCGATGTCATTCGCGAGCGCGAAGACCTCGACTACGTCCAGCGCCTTGAACGCGTGCCGGAACATCTGCTCCCCTCAGCGCGCCAATAATTCTGCACTGTCATGAACTCGGAAGCCCCATCTGCCCTCCCTGTGATGGCCATTCTTGATGAAACCACCACTTGCTCACCCACTGCCTCGCAAAGGGTCGTAGTGGGGGCGTCAGCCTTCGCTAGAAGGCTACGCCCACATCTTGAAACTCTCGCGGCTCCATTGCTGGAAGTCGCACGCGCCGCCAGCTCCGTCTTTCTTTGCGGCAGTTGGAAAACGGGCGCGCTACTATGCGCCACGTTGCTGTTCATGCCGCGCTACTTTGCCTTCGCAGTCAGCGCCTGTTTGCTCGGCAGCTTCATTGCGAAGCTCCTGCACTTGCCAGCGGCGATGCGCAAAGACGGCACGCTGCTTTATAATGTGTTCCTGAGCGCTCTCGCGGTGGCATGGATCACCCGTGGCTCCGCGCTCACGGCTCCGGCCATCTGGGGCATGCTGGCTGTCGTTACGGTTTACAGTCTGCTACTATCTGCTGCTTTGTGGCATTGGTTTCCGCTACGTGCGGGGCTACCGCCGCTCAGCGTCGCGTTTGTCGTTGTCTTTGGTACGCTGCTGACGTTTTTCCCGCTCTGGGCTGCTGGCACGACCTTGCTCGACATGGGACTACCGGATGAACCCGAGCTGCCTTTTGTTGTCACTGCATTTCTGCGCAGCATGGGCACGATTCTGTTCCTGCCGAACGTGTGGGCCGGTCTCGCTGTGACACTGGCGATCCTCGTGTGGTCCCGCGTCGCCATGATCAATGCCATCACTGGATACGCGGGTGGTATCATCATTGTGAAGCTGCTCGAAGCCTGCGGACTGCATTGGCTTGGCTGGTTTGCCGGTCATAACTATCTCCTCGCTGGCATGGCGCTCGGTGCCGTCTATTTCGTGCCGTCGTGGAGCAGTCTGGCGCTCGCCTTTGTGGCGGGCGCAGTGGCGGCTTTGCACGTCGCTGCGGTACAGCATTTTCTGCGTGGTTCCGGCTGGGAGTACCTGCCGTTGCCCTACCTGCTCACGATCTGGAGCATGCTCTGCTGCCTGCGCCTGCGTGAAAAGCCGGGTTCGCTGCTACCTTCCACAGGCATCTTCGAAAATCCCGAAGCCGCTGCTGCCTCACTGGCGCTTGCGAACGCCCGCTTTCCGCATCGCCATGAAACACATGTGCTGCTGCCCACCGCACGCGAAGTCACCGTGACTCAAGGCTTTGACGACAAGCTCAGCCATCGCGGTGAGTGGAAGCACGCGCTCGACTTGGAAGTGCATGACGCAGCCGACAATGCCTGCCCGTCCGGCTATGATGACGATTTGAGCCGCTACTACACGCAGGGGCTCGAAGTGCGTGCTCCCGGCACAGGGGAAATCATCCGCGTCATCGACGGCGTGGCCGACAACGCCCCCGGCGGTTGCAACTTCGCCAGCAATTGGGGCAACCACCTCATCCTGCGTCTGGATTACGGTGGCATCGTGAAGCTCGCGCACTTCATGAAGAACGGCATTCTCGTCAAAACTGGCCAGCGTGTGGGTGCAGGTGATCTCCTCGGCTACTGCGGCAACTCCGGTCGCAGTCCCGTGCCACACATCCACCTTCATAATCAAGCCACCACCGAGACTGGCGCGCCCACCACGCCTTTCTGTATCACAAACTTTTTCACGCGCACCGCTGAAGGAGTACGCTGGAACTTTGCCAGTGTGCCTAAAGTGGGAGCCCGCATCGCCCCAGCGACGGTCTCCTCCACCGTGCTGGGCACACTCGCTCATTTGGCCCCAGGAGTAGCCACGTATCGTGTTTGCAGAGCGGGAGCGGTGTCGTTCGAAACGATCACGACGACGCTGGACGAATCCGGCCGCTACCTCTTCCGCAGCGGCAAAGAATCGCTCACAGCCGTTCTTGGTCTGCACGCTCTGCAAATCACGCAGAGCTGCCTCACTGGCCATTCGCAGCTCTTGCGCTTCCTTTCGTTCGCCATGCCCACCGTGCCATTCGCTTATCAGAGCGGCATGAACTGGGAGGATTGTGTCGCTTTGCAGTCAAAGCAGCACGGTCGGGCATTGGCGGGCGCTTGGTTGCCGTATCTGGGTTATACCACCCAGCGCGTGAGCACCCGCCACTCGTTGCACCCCACCACCCAGCGTCTCCACCTCACCACCACCATCGTCAATGCCGGTGGTGATCTCCCTGGAGAAATCGAATTCACCCTCGAACCCATTCGCGGCCTCACCCACCTCACGGCTCATTTGAAAGGCCACGACGCCGTCTTCACGCAAACCGATTTCACTCCCACCCTGCCCAACGGCGATCCCGAATAAACCCCTCTCCTCTCCAACATGAAAACACACATCCTCATCCTTGCCTTCGCGTGCGTCACCGCCCTGAGCGCAGCCGACAAACTCCCCGCCATCTCCGAAGCATGGCAGAAATCCCTCACTGAGGAATCCAACAGCGATTATGCCGCTGCGCTTGGAAGTGTTCTCGCCTTCAAAAGCGCCGGTGGTGAAACCTACCTGGCAGCAGTACGGGCTGGTTGGTTGTCCTATCTCAACAAAGACTACGTCAAGGCCATCCAGTATTACGCCACCGCCGCCAAGCAGGAGCCGCGCGCCATCACGCCACACCTCGGCATGATGTACGTCCAATTGGCCCAGGCCAAACCCGAGGAGGCTCTCCGTGCAGCTCGGGAAGTTCTAAAAATCGACCAGTTCCATCGTTCGACGCTGCTCATTGGCGGTGAGATTCTCTACAATCAGCAGGAGTATCGCAAAGCCGAGGTGTACTTTGAGCGTGCCTACAAGCTGATGCCCGAAGAGCCCATCGGTATGAGTTGGTTTGGCTGGTCGCAGATCAACCAAGGGCAGGCCCGGCTGGCCGCGCCTTTGTTTGAAAAGCTCATGCAAATCAATCCACTGGGCTACATGGTGCGTGACGGATTTGCTATCACGCATCCCGGTCCGCCGCAGGGGCCTCCCGGCCAGCGTTGATTGAGGAGGGACTGCATGCACACGCCATCCCAGATTCGAACCCGCGGGCGGCACCTTCATGCCGCGCTCGATCAAGTGATCGAGCAGCGCGGGTGGAGCATGCCGAAGCGGCGGGCGCATCAGTGGCGCACGCTACGCTCCCTGGTCCAGCATGCCCACGCTCACATCCCGCTCTATCAGCGGCTGTTTGCCGAGGCAGGATTCACCCCCGCGATGCTCGATGACTGGGATGATCTGTCCAAACTCCCCTTTCTCACCAAGCCCGACCTGCGCACCGCGACGCGGGCGGATTTGATTGCTAAAGACAATCGTGATGACATCCGTTGGCTGTCTTCCTCCGGCTCCACCGGCATTCCAGCCAGCTTGGCACGCACGGAGGATTCACTCTGGCATTACATGGCCTGCAACACGGCGTTGTATTATGATTGGTGCCAGGGCAAGCCGATCAGTAACGGTTTCTACCTCGTCGATATGGCCCGCGACAGCATCGACTTCGCCGCCGCCGATCTCTTGAGCACCACAGTGCCGGATTCGCGCATCTTCTCCGTACACGATCCTGTCGCCAAGCTCACGCGGGAACTTCTCAGCATCGCGCCAGAGTTCATTTCGTCCTATCCATCGACACTGCGTGCCATCGCGCTGGATTTGCGGGCGCAAAACCGCGTCATGAAAAAAACACGTCTCATTCATCTCACCTCCGAGATGCTGGACGCGCACACGCGGCATCTGCTGGGGCAGATTTTCCCGAACGCACGTCTCATTGAAACCTACACCAGCACTGAAGGCGGGCTCGTCGCCTGGCAGTGCGTGCAAGGCTCGCGTTGGCACATCGCCGAGGCCAATGTCCTCTGTGAGATTGTCGATGAAAACGGCCTGCCCACCAACGACCTCGGCCACATCGTGATCACCGATCTCACCAACACCGCCACACCGATCCTGCGCTATCGCGGACTCGGTGATCTGGCCCGTTGGGAGCCGGAGCCCTGCCCTTGTGGCAACAGTGCGCGCAGCATCCGGCACATCGAAGGTCGCAGTGCTGCCATGCTCCGCGCCCGTGGGGGTGCTTTGATTTCACCTTACGTCATTACCAATGCCATTGAGGAGGTTCCTGGATTGGCACAGTATCAGGTCGTGCAAAAGCAGCCCGGCATGCTCGAAGTCCGCATTGTGGCCGAAGCCCGCGCTTCGAAAAATCGTGTCGAAAGCGGTGTTCAAGCAGCGCTGGAGTCTGCACTGGAACGTGCGGCTGATCTGCAAATCACCTTCGTCTCCACGATTGCCGCGTCACCAGGATCGCATAAAGTGCCGCTCGTGATTTCCGAACTGCCCCTTGCCGCATGAAACGCCTGCTGGACCACACCCTACGTGGTTACGGGCAGATGCTCGTGGCGAACAACCGCATCACCGGTGTGTGCGTCTTCATTGGCCTGATGGTGCTTTCGGTCGAAGCTGCGCTGATGAGTCTGGGTGGTGCGCTGCTGATTTCCGCACTCGCGCAATGGCGCGCGCAGGATGACACCGTGCTCAAAACCGGTCTCTTCAGTGTGAACGGCGCGCTGCTTGGTGCTTTGTGGTATCTGTTTCCGCAGGTGCCGCTGTGGGCGCAGGCGCTCACCACCGCGCTCGGTTGTGCCGCCATGGCGTTTTTCTTTGTGCCGGTTGCCGAGCGCATGCACGAGAGAAAGTCACCCTACGTCCTTTTCAGCCTGCCCTACGTGGTTGCTGCATGGATTGCGCTGACTGCGCTGATTTTTTTTGGCGTGCATGATGCCGAGCTCACGCGCGGCTGGCGTGCTCTGCTCACCAACCGCTTCGAAAAAGCCGAGAAACATTTCCTCAACACCGAAGTCAGCACGGACATGGCCGAGGCCTATCGCTGTGCGGGACTCGGCTGGAGTTTGTATCGCCGTGGCGATCAAACCGGCGCGCAAACAGCCTTCTCGCGTGTTCTCTCGCTCAAAACTGGCGTCGCAGATGCCTATGACGGCCTGGGCTGGAGCCGCTTTCGCCAGGGACGCTATGATGATGCCGCGCTGGCATTTCGGCGTGCTGTCGCGCTGGACTCCTTTTTCGCCGACTCATGGGACGGACTGGGCTGGTGCGCCCTTCAGACTGGACAACCAGATGAAGCGCGCCGCCATTTTACCACAGCAGCCTTGTGCGCCCCTCTGTTTGCGGATGCCTTCACCGGCTTCGCCGCCACGTTGTCTGGCGGCAACGCGCAAGAGAACGCGAAGTCATGGAGTGGCTTTCTCTCCAATCATCTCAGCCTGACGGCGCAATTCACCTCCACTCGCGTGCTGCTCTGCTGGATCTGGTTTTTTATCGGCATCCTGCTGCATTCACGCACTAGCGCGCTAGTGGCGCTGGCTGCCGTGCTCATCTGTGTTCTGGGTTCCTCATGGAAGCCGGTCTTTGGCGATCCCGCTTTCGCCATGAACGTCGTCGTCTTGGCCCTGGCCCTCGGCGGCCATTACCTGCGGCTCAATTGGAAGACCGTTGGGTGGATGCTGTTCGTCACGCTGGCCCTCGCATGGCTCTGGGAACCGCTCTCGGAAGCCCTGCTGCGGCTGGCGCTGCTGCCGATCTGCCTACCGTTCAACATCGCGCTTTTCAGCAGCATTGCCTTCTTTGGCTGGTTGCACCGCCGGGGGCTATATGATGAGCGCATACCTGTTGACTGGGCTTCCAGCACTCCCGAGCAGATCCGCGTATTCTCCGCACAAAAAGAAATCGCCGACACCTGCTGGGACAAACTCAAAAAGGCAGAGCCTGAGCAGCCACTGCCGCTGACTGAGCGCTCACTTCAGCTTCCGGCCAAAGTGAACCTCAAAGTAAATGCCGAGTGAGTCCGCCAGCGCCACGGCAAAGCGGCGCTGATGCTCTGAAGTGTCGCGCACATTGTTCCAGGGACACTCCACCTGAATCGCGCTCACGCTGCCACCATCACGTGAACCATGGGCGGCCACATCATACACGCCGCTGAAGTAGCCGGCCATGAAGGCGGGGCTGGCTTTTGAAGGACTCGGCAGGCAGCGGAAGCCACGATCCTCCAGCAATCCTCCCAGGCTCTGCGGTCCGCGCACAAGTTCCGCGAAGCTGTGGGGAGAGCGCTTGTCCAGGTCGCGAATGCAGGTGGAGGCAATGAGCGCCGCATCTGCGTTCAGCTCAGCATCGGAGTGCTTCAAAATGTCGCCTTTGATCATGTAGCCCAGCTCGATCCTCTGATCGAGATGGCGGTGCCCGTGAATGTCCAGCAACAGACCCACGCCATTTTTTTTCATCACCGTGTCACAGGCCTGTTGCGCGCTATCATGAAAGCGGTGCCAGGCAGCGATGGCAGTAGGGTCTCCTTGCGCGGCCTCTTCCATCTCGCGGTTGGGATCGAGTTTCGAGCGGTCCAGGTGGGAGATGATGATGTGTGGTTTGCCGCCATAACGTTTTGCCAGTTCCTCAATGATTATCTCGGCCAGGGGCACCGTGTTGGAATCGGTGCCCGTAACGCCGTAGCGGCGCGCCAGCACGTTCGCCGGTTTCAAATTGCCGCCGTGAGGCACCGTCAGAATGATGGGCAGTGTGCCGGAGCGCACCTCGATGTACGTTTCGAGTTCCGCTGTCTGAGCCTGCACGGCGGTGGCAAAAACTAATAGAAAAAACGGGATGCGCATGGTTATTCCCAGTGAAAGACAGTTCCCCGCTGCCTGCCACGTTTTTTTCCCGCTCATGATTCACCGCATTCTACTCCCACTCCTCCTGCTCGCTTCAGCCTCCCGTGCCGGCAACTGGCCCGAATGGCGCGGCCCTTCTGCTCAAGGTCACGCCACCGCCTCCGGCCTGCCGGAAACCTGGAGCGAGACGAGCAACATCACCTGGAAGACAGCTCTTCCAGGCCGTGGCCACTCAACACCCGTCATGTGGGGTGATCAGATCTGGCTCACCACCGCCTTTGAAAAAGTGGCCACACCCGAGGAGGCCAAACGCCGTCTCGAATCCAACACCGGCGACCAGCCGCTCACCGTCCTCGGTTCCGTAAGCTTACATGCTCTATGTGTGGATCGCAGCAGCGGCAAAATTCTGCACGACATCGAGCTCCTCAACGTGAAGGACCCGCAGTGGGCGCATCAGCTCAACAGCTATGCCTCACCTTCACCCGTGCTGGCGGATGGCCGACTCTACGCGCACTTCGGCTCCTTTGGCACCGTCGCCCTCGATACCCAATCCCTGAAGGTTCTGTGGAAGAACGAAGAACTGCACGTCATGCACGAAAACGGCCCGGGTTCCACAGCCGTGCTGCATGGAGACAGATTGATCGCGCATTTCGACGGCAGCGATCAGCAGTTCATTGCTGCCTTCGACACGAAGACCGGCAAGGTCGCATGGAAAACTCCTCGCAGCGGTGAGATGGACCCTCGTCCGCACCAGCGCAAAGCTTATGGCACGCCGCTGGTCGTGACTATCAACGGCAAGCCGGAGGTGGTCAGTTCTGCCGCCAGCAATGTTTATGGCTACGATCCCGCCACTGGCCAGGAGCTGTGGAAGGTTCACTATGGCGAACTCGGCTTCTCCATGTCCACCGTGCCCGTGGCCGACGACCAGCAATTCTATTTCAGTACCGCCTTCGGCAAGTCGGCGGTGATCGCTCTCAAATATGCCGGTTTGAAGACGCCTGAAGTCGTCTGGCGCAACAACAAGAATGCCCCCAAGATGTGCTCGCCCGTGCTGCACAACGGCCTGCTTTTCTACGTCGATGACGGCGGCATTGTGAGCTGTGTGGACACGAAAACCGGCGAGGCCTTCTACCGCGAGCGCATCGGCGGCAAGTTCAGCGCCTCGCCGATTATTACGGATGGCAAACTCTACTTCTGCAGCCGCGAAGGTGTCGTCACGATTATCAACGCGGCCAAGGAATTCAAAATCCTCGCCCAGAACACCCTCGACGGTCCCATCATGGCCAGCCCCATCGCGGATGGCAGCGCCCTGTTCATTCGGACGGACAAGGCGTTGTATAAGATCGAGAAGTGAGCTGCCATCGCGGGACTTGCGCTGCGGCTGGTGATGCATAGCTTTTCTCCATGACAATGATCGCCCAAATTGAAGATTCGATCCGGACCCTGCCTGCATCCGATTTCTATCAGTTGCTCGACTGGATGAACGAGCGACAGTTGGAACTGCCCCAGGAAGACGGCTATGAATCTCCCGAACTTGAGGCGGCCATGCTCAAGGCGTTGGACAGCCCGCGTCAGCCCATCGATGAGGCGTTTTATGAAGGCATTCGTCAGCGCTGGCGTGATAAGAAACCTGCGAAAGCAAATCAGACGACCCTGCAGCCATGCTGAGAGCCGATATTGCCACCGACGCGTCGTTGGACCTTGATCTGCAATTTGAGTGGTATGCGGATGTGGCTGATGAGGAGGTGGCGGAGCGGTATCTAGCAGCGTTTCATGAATCAAAAGAATACCTCTGTCGGCAGCACGATTTGGGCCGCATTTGCCGATTCCGAAACCGAAAGCTGGCGGAGTTCCGCTCCTTCCAACTCCAAGGCTCGTTTCACAAGCACCTCATCTTCTACCGCGTAGAGAACGACACACTTGTCGTCTTCCGCGTGCTCCAAGGCCTGCGTGAACTGCCCCGGCGATTGCTTGAACCGCCAGGAGCAGAGTGAGACGGGCTACTTCAGCGCCGCACGCAGCACGGGCTCAAAAATCTCCGCCTGACGGAGGAAGCCGAGGTCGGTGCCGTGGGAGGCGTCGTTGGAGCCTTCGGCGTCGGTGCCGTAGAGCGCATCGCCGCTGATGTAGTGGAGGTTGGCGACTTTCTCGGCCTTGAGCTGCTCGTAGGCGGCTTTGAGGGCGGCGTGGTTGTCGTCATGGAACTTGGCCTTTGCGGGCGTGATCCAGGAGTTCGTGTAGCGGCGGTCTTCGACGAGGATGATCGGCGTGGTGGTGTGTTTGGATCGCAGTTGCTTCACCAGCGGCACGCATTTGGCCGTGACATCGGCGGGGCCCATGTTGGGCAGGCAGTCGATGACGATGACGGCGGGATCGAGTTCATTGATGAGATCACCCACAGCCGCGTCCATGCGGCCATTGCCGGAGAAGCCGATGTTGATGACAGGACGATCCAGGTGACGGCCCAAGATGGCAGTGTGAACCATGCCAGGGCGAGAAGCATTGGCACCGTGGGTGATGGAGGTGCCGTAGAAAACGATGGGCTTCTCGCGTGGAGCCAGACCTTCAAACTTCGCGCCCGCCGGCACACCGCTTTCGAGTTTTTCGATGCCATTGTAGAGCGGCAGGTAGGCGGCGAATTCATGCTCGCCGGGCGCGAGATCGTTGATCATCACGGCCTCCACATGCTGACTGGCTGGCTTCGTGCAGGTGACCCATTTCCATTGGCCTTTGTCATCACGCGCATACAGATCGAGTCCGCTCACGCCGGTGGCGGGCATGGCTGGCGATGCCAGATTGGCTTTGGAAAGATCGTAACGAGTGTAGATGGCCTTCGCGTCCGTCTTGAAGCGCACCATCATGCCGGCGCTGTCACGGCTCAGGCCCCACACAGCAGGCGTGACGGTTTTTTCTGCCTTAGCCGGGAGACGGTCAAACCAGCGCTTCCGCTCTTGCTCTCCCCAGCCGCGTCCTTCGACGCCCCAGGTCGTGACATCATGCCACTGCGCATCCGCCGGAATGGTCGGGCCTTTGGGTTTGGCCGCAGGTGCCAGCGCTTTGGGTGCGGCTGTTTGAGCGAGCAGCGAAGTGCTGACTAAGAAGGCGAGGAGTATGGCTGATTTCATGAGGCGCATCAGTACGTTGCGCGCGTGCATGTTCTCACGTCAATCGCATGAAGGCAGCGGTACATTCGACACTCTTTTGGAGTATCAGCCGCGCACTTTGGCGAGGGCCTTTTTCGTGGCCTCGTAGGCGGTCTTTTCCCAGGTGGGGAGGGCGGCGCGGGCCGTGGGATTTTTCAGCGGCGGGACAGGGCTATGGGCGGTGGCGAGATCGCTGGCAACAACCTTGCCGCTGCGCACATGGGCGAGGAAACCGACGGTGACACTCTGCCGCTTGCAGTCAGGAGTGGTCCACACCCGGACGACGGCATCGAGGCGGTTGGCAGCGGCGAATTTCTTGACCTCGGCGCGTTCGATGAAGGGGTTCAGGTGCGAGGGAACCTGCTTCATCTGCGCGAAGGGCACATAGTGGAAGGCGCGGCTGTCATCCAAGGCGCGCTCCACGCCGCGCTGCACGGCCTGATGTACGCGTTGTTCTTCGGGAGATTCCGGTTTGGAGTGTGACAAGGCATGACCGCTCGGAAATTCACCCGTTGGACCGATGCCGATGGCACCTGCGCGTGCATTGTGAAGGCGGCTGAGGTTGCCCTCCGTACAGGAAGACAGAGCGGCTGCGGTGAGCAGACCTGCAAGGAAGAGGGTGAGACGCTGATGGATGGAGTTCATGCAGCGCTATGCCACGGAGACCTCATTTTGTCATGCAGTAACGGGCCAAGCTGAAGCCTTCCCGCCTCATTACCGGCAAAGCAAAAACTCTTTCGCGTTCACCAGACTCCAAGTGATGTCTTCGAGGGCAAGGCGGCGGTCTTTGGCGGAGGCGAGGAGAGACTCCATGACCTTGGCTTCGTCGGCGGTGGGTGCGCGGGTAAGGAGTGCCCAGTAGAGATCACGGGTGACAGCACCGTTGTCCGGGTTCTTGAGCAGCGAGTAAAGGCGGTTGTATTTTTGCGATACGACGTTGCTGACAATGGGGCCGCTAATGAACTGGAAGATCTGGCCGATGGAGGTGTCCGCCGCGCGTTCGCACTCGCAGCTCAGCTCGCGTTTGGGGCGTCCGAATTGGGCGAGGAAGGCCTCAGGCGACATGGGATTGGGACTGCCACGGCCATTGTCGGGGCCGGGGATCTGGCTGGCGCGAGTACCGCGGCTCCAGCCATTGAATTCAGGCGTGACGCGCAGCGAAGAGTAGAGCGAATCAATAAGCTGCTCGGCACTCAGACGGCGCGGCAGGTGGTGCGAGTAGTTGATGAGGTCAACAGCGTTGGTTTCGTTCGGCGTGCTGTCCAACTGATAGGTGCGGCTCAGCATGATGGCACGAATGAGATGGCGCAGATCAAAACCGCTGCGGATGAAATCTTGAGCCAGTTCTTCGAGAAGCTGCGGATGGCTGGCTGGATTGGTGAGGCGCATGTCATCGACGGGATCGACCAGACCACGACCCATGAGATGATACCAGATGCGGTTGGCCTGGGCTTTGGCGAAGAGCGGATGCTGCGCGCTAGTGAGCCAATTCGCGGCGGCCTGCAGTTCATCTTCCTTGTCGGCGAGCTTGGGCATGTCAGCCCCGAGGAACCGAGCCTTCGCCTTGTCGCCGGTGCGCGGGTTTTCGATGTTCAGCTTGGCATTGAGAAAGACGACCTGCTCGCCGTTGAACTCATGCTTGTCGTTTTTATCACGGGGTTTGATGTCACCGATGATCTTGTAGTCCACCTGGGCAAAGACAGCGGACCAGTTGTAGTAGTCATCCTGCGTCCAGCGGTCGAAGGGATGGTTGTGGCACTGCGCGCACTGGAGGCGTGTGCCGAGAAACACCTGTGCCGCAGTGGTAGCACGCAGTTCGGGAGTGCGGTTGGCGCGGTAGAAATTCGTCTCGGGTTCGTGGTAGGTGCTGCCACGCGAAGCAAGCATGGCGCGCACCATTTCATTGATGGGGCGGTTCCGCGTGATGCCGTCGCGGATCCAGTCGTGGAAAGCCTGCACCCCGGTTTTGTCCAGTGTGCGGGATTCGACCTTGAGGACATCGGACCATTTCAAAGTCCAGTAATCGGCAAACTCGGGCCGCACCATGAGGCGGTCGATCAGGCGCGCGCGTTTGTCGTGGTGCGTATCGGTTTCAAAGGCGCGCGCTTCATCTGCAGGCGGGATCATGCCGCAGAGATCAAGCCAGGCGCGGCGCATGAAGACCTCATCACTGCACACAGCACTGGGGTTCATGCGCAGGGTCTTGAGCTTGTTGAAAACGTGGGAGTCGATGTAGTTGTCGCGTCGCGGCCTGCTCCACACAAAGGCCGGATTCGCTTTCACAAAGGTCAGTCGCACCGGCACGGATTGATTCAGGTAACGCACCAGCACGCCCGGTTCGCCGAACTGCAGACGCTTCACGAGGCCGCTCCGGTTCACTTCGACGAGTCCGTTTTGCAGCGGCTCATAGATCGCGCGGTCGGTGATGTCGCGCTGGGTGCCGTCGGCAAAAGTCGCCTGCACGGTGATTTGCACCTTGTCCTGCGGCTCGTCCAACACGAGTTCGGTGGGCGTGACCGTGAGCTTGGTCACTTTCGGTGCCGAGCTGTCATCACGCGGCAGACCGGCGGCGATCCAGTTCCGCAGCACCTGATATTCCCAGTTCTTCGGATCGAGCTTCTTACCGCCTTCGTGGGCGATTTGATTCGCGCCTTTGATCAAAATCAGGCTGCGCTCCGGGGCAAATAGGTCCACACGGCGGCCGGAGGCATCACGGGCGAGCGCTTTGAAATCGAGCTCCGCATCCTGGCCGCGCAGGGACAGTTTGAAGCCGCCTTTGCCCGTCGCATTGCCATGGCAGGTGCCCAGATTGCAGCCAGCTTTGGAAATAGCGGCCATCACGTCGTTGCGAAACGACACAGGCTCGGCGGCAAACGCCGACGACAAAGCGACGGCGCTGAGCGCACAAACCAAGCTGGGGGCAGAACAAGTCACGGGGCCGCAAATAACGGCCTGGAAGCAGCTTCTCTTCCACTCAAGCAGGGCAAAACGCCTGCTTCAGCTTTCAAAACGGAATGTCGTCATCTTCCATGCCGTCGGTGATCGGGCCTTCACCGAAGTCATCGTTCTGCTGCGCCGGAGCGGGACGTGGAGCCGGACGCTGCTGCTGAGCTGGAGCTGGGCGCTGGGCCGGACGGGCTGCAGGCCGGTTGTAACCGCCGCCGCCGCCACCACCACCTCCTCCTCCGCCACCGCCGGAGTAGCCACCTTCTTCATCGCCACCACCGCCACCGGCAGGAGCGCGGTCGCCACCAGGGCTGCCGAGAAATTGCATTTGCTCGCCCACGACACGCATGCGGGTGCGCTTCTGGCCGGTCTGCTTGTCTTCCCAGGAATCCATCTGTAGGCGGCCTTCGATGAAGACGGGGCGGCCTTTGTGCAGGTACTTGCCAGCGAGTTCAGCCATCTTGGCCCAGAGGACGACATCCACGAAAGTGACTTCCTCCACCTTTTCGCCGCTGTCAGAGGTGTACACACGGTTCACGGCGAGACCGATGTCGCACACCGCGCTGCCTTTGGGCGTGTAGCGCACTTCGGGGTCGCGGGTCAGATTGCCGATGAGCATGACTTTGTTGTAGGAGGCCATAATCCGCCATCTTTGCCGCCCGCCGTGCCTGAGGGCAAGAATTTTGTCATTCTCGTGACGCTCAATTCCGTGCCATGCTGGCGGCCGATGCTGGAACTTATAGATGGCTTCATCCTCCACCTGGCGACCGAGCGGGGTCTGTCCACGAACTATCAGCTCCTGGTACGCCGGGTGCTGGAGGCGTTCGCTTCCTGGTTCAAAACGAAGCACGACTCCGCCAGTGCGGCGGCTGTGACGACGGAGCACGTGGGCGGCTTTCTGTCCCAGCGGAAAAAAGATGGCATCGCGGCGTCCTCGGCGCGGGTCGAACTCATCGCCGTCAAAATCTTTTTTCGCTGGCTCACCGCGCGCAAACACATCCCCGCCGATCCTGCTGACCCGATTTTGCCGCCAAGGCAGGAAAAACACCTGCCGGACTCTTTGAACGAGCAGGACGTGCGCAAGCTCGTCGAGTCCGTGGACGGGACGAAGCCGTTGGACCGGCGCGATCGGGCGATCCTGGAGCTATTCTACGCCAGCGGCGTGCGGTTGTCTGAGCTGGCCGATGCACGGCTGGAACACCTCAGTCTCGAAGAGGGCTGGATTCGCGTGACGGGCAAGGGCTCGAAGACCCGTCTCTCACCCGTGGGCGGTGCCGCACGCGAAGCCATTGCGGCCTATGTGGAGCATGCACGACCGGAGCTGGTGGGGCCGAAATCCCAGAGCCACATCTTCATCTCACGCAACGGCACACGACTGACCACGGCACGCATTCAGCAGATCGTGAAGGAACGCGCCGCGCTGTGCGGCATGGACCCTGCCCGCGTGCATCCGCATTTGCTTCGGCACAGCTTTGCCACCCATTTGCTGAACAACGGCGCTGACCTGCGCGTGATCCAGGAAATGCTCGGCCATGCGGACATCTCCACGACGCAGATCTACACCCATGTGGATCAGGCCCGCCTCAAGGACGTACACCGGCGGTTTCACCCACGGGCGTGAGCCGCCACATCGCCCATGCGGGCATAGACTTCGCGTCCTGCCTTGCTGTTTTCGAGCAAATCGTCGGAGAACTGGATTTTACCCGGCTCAAAGATCGTGATGAAGCAGGAGCCGCCGAAGCGGAAGTAGCCTTTTTCGGCACCTTTTTCGATGGCTGCACCCGGAGTGTAGGTTTGCACGATGGAACCCACGCAGGTGGCACCGACTTCCAGCAGCAGCACATCTCCCAGGCCGGGGGTGCGCAGTACGGTGATCTCACGCTTGTTTTCCCAGTGAATACTGGCCCGGCGACGCAGGGCGATGGGACTCACTGAATAAAGCGGGCCATTGATCCGGCGGGCGGCTCCGGGAGTGCCTGCGCAGGGGAAATGAAAGCGGTGGTAGTCCACGGGACACAGCCGGGAGATCAGCATGCTGCCGTGGGCGTAGCGCTCTGCGAGTGCGGCATCTCGCAGCAGGGCGGCGAGGTCAAAGCGGGTGCCCTTGATGAAAAAATTGTCACATTCCGCGATGTCCGGCAGCACGAGATGGCGGCCATCCGCAGGGAGGGAGATGACATCGTCCTCAGGGGCAATGGGCCGTGCCTGAGGCTTGAGTTTGCGGTAGAAAAATTCGTTGAAGGTGCGGTAGGAGTCCGGCGCATCGGCGAATTCGCGAGTATCTACCCCGTACGTGGCCAAAAAAGGGGCGATTTTTGCCCGGCTGGCCGGGGCATCCATACGGTGGCCGTACCAGCTCGAGAAAGCCGCCCGTTTCACCAGCGCATGCAGCGGCAGAGCACCCAGCGGGCTTTCATAAGTAAAGCGTAAAAACCCCTCGCCGTACACCGCCTCAGTTTCGAGGCGCTGGGTCAGGCGGTTGAAAAAAGTGATGGGTGCTGCTGGCATGAGACTTGTTCACATAATGCCAAGCCAAGAAAACGCTACACGAACAAAACTGGCGACAAACCTGATTCGAGGCATAGTCGCGGCCCCTTCCAGCCTGAAAAGTATGACCGAACCCGAAGCCAGCACCGACAACCAGCCGTCCAAACCCAGCGGCCTGATTGACCTTTCCGATTTGAAACTGATGCCTGCATGGGTCGGCGAATTCGGCAAAGAAGACAAAATCAAACAACGCTATGCCGATGCGGAAGACCGCCCTCAACGCGGTGGCCGTGATGACCGCCGTGGCGGTGGCGCTGGTGGCTTTGGTGGTCGTGATGATCGCCGTGGACCACCTCCACGTCGTGATGGTCCTGGCAGCGGTGGCCCGCGTCCAGCAGGTGGTGGTGGCGGATTCCGTCCGCGTGGTGAAGGTGGCCCCCCGCGTCGTGATGGCGATGACCGCCGTGGCCCGCCGCGTCGTTTTGGTGATCGTGACCGCGAAGGCCCGCCTCAGCGTGAGTGGGTGGAAATTCCGAAAGACGTGCAGCTCATCATCTTTCCGGATGACAAGGCGGTGGACGCCCTCGCTGCGCATGTGCGCCAGACGGGTCATGCCTTCAGCATGTTTGATGCCGCACGTCTGGTGCTAGCCGGTGGAGATCGCTTCATGGTGCGCTTCCGCTGCGCAGAAGAGCGTGCCACAGGCTTCTATCATGTGCCGGCGGACGGCAGCTTGTTCCTCTCGCGTGATGAAGCACTCGCCCATGTGCTGCGCAGTGCTGCATTGGATGAGTTTTATCGTGTGGAAGAGATCGAACTCGAAGCACCCAAGGGCGAGTTTGCTTCCGTGGCCGTCTGCGGTATGAGCGGCGAGATCATCGCGCCGCCGAGCCACCACAGCTATCAGACCGGTGTCATCCGTCTGCATCGTGAGCGCTTCTCAAACATGTCGCTGGAGGATTTCAAGCGTCGCATTCGCGTGGAATCAAACCCCGAACTCGTTGCGAAGTGGAAAGAAACCATGAGCAAGGGTCGCCGCTGGGTGTGCCTCAAGGGTGAAGTGCCCGAGGGCGGTGAGCCGCTGTCGCTCAGTTCCCGCGCCGACATGGAAGCGCATTTCCGCCGCACCTTTGGCAATGACGCCGTCATCGAAGTGCGTGACGCCACCGTGCCGGGCAACATCGACAAGCAGAAGCTGGCACATATCTTCTTCATCA
This sequence comes from uncultured Verrucomicrobiota bacterium, assembly GCA_903848465.1. GTDB lineage: Bacteria > Verrucomicrobiota > Verrucomicrobiia > Verrucomicrobiales > Verrucomicrobiaceae > Prosthecobacter. The sequence goes on along the minus strand of CAINGK010000212.1, from coordinate 14,657 downwards.
TGATGCGCCAGTCCGTGGATGCGGCGCGGAAGCACCTGTTTGAAATCTCACAGAAGCTCGGTGCCGGTCTGGAGCGCCGTGGCATGAAGCTGTTCAAGCGTCGTGCAGGCAAGCAGTTCGTCTGCCGGGTGAAACCACGCGCTATCGAACCCAGCATGGTATTTTCAGACCGCCTCGCGCTGGTCGTGGAACAGCTCAAAGCCAATAATGGCATGCCGTTGCAGAAGCTGGTGGAGTCGATTGTGCCCTCGCCAGAAGCCCCCGCAGGCACCGCCCCAGATGCGCCGAAACATCCTACCGAGGAGCAAGTCGCCGTGATCAAGGACATCCGCTGGCTCGCGAACGAAGGCTACGTCATCGAATACAGCGACGGCATGATCTTCCTCGGCGTGCAAGGCGAACCAGCGGCGGCAAAGAAGGAAACTCCGACTGGCAAGCAAGCCGCGACCCCTGCGGTGAAAGCGGCCGAATCGGCCGCTGAAGCAGAGCCAGAGGACACTGAACCAACGCTCAAAGAACCCCCGACTGAAGAGTCGATGGAAGAAGAAGCGCTGGCCGAGGAGGCTGAAGTTGCCCTAGCAGAAGCTGCTGCGGAAGAAGCCATTCAAGAGCCAGCAGCAGCGAAAGCTCCCGCGCCTGAGGTTGCCACAGCCCCTGCTCCCGAGCATGCTCCAGCAGAAGCAGGCGCTGCTTGATTCAAGCCTCCCAAGGTTAAAGAAATGCATGGTCGTAAGACGGGTGTGGCGAAAGCCCGCCCGTCTGCGAGCGCTTAAAGACGTTGCATAGCTCCGCTCCTCCAGCGTCGGACAGTTAAAGCAGGCTCTGGGTGATGAAAAACACACCCAGCCCACGTTCAGCGGCCACCTTCGACCGCCCAGAGCATCTTCACGGTCTGCACTGCGGCTTTGACGTGGTGAACTCGGAAGATCTGCGCTCCGCGCTGCATGCCTGCGGCGATGCAGGCCTGGGTTCCCGCATCGCGTTCCAAGGCGGGAATGCCAAGCACATCGCCGATGACGGTCTTGCGTGAGACCGGCAACAGGAGGGGCCGCCCGAAGCGGTGGAGGCGCTTCAGCTCTCGATAGATCGTGAGGTTGTCGTCCTTCTGTTTGGCGAAGTCGATGCCGGGATCGAGCACGATATTCTCACGCGGCAACCCAACGCTTTCCGCCAGCACGAGGCGCTGCTCAAAGAAGTGGTCCAGCGTGTCCATGATGCTGTCATACTTCACATGCGTGTGCGGCACCTTCGGCTGGCCGACGCTGTGCATGATGAGCAGTCCAGCGTTGTGCTCGGCGCAAAGCTTGGCGTTGAACGCATCCGGCAGTCCGCTGATGTCGTTGATAAGGTCGCCACCATGCGGCAGCACTTCAGCGATGACGTCGCTGCGCCATGTGTTGATGGAAAGCAGCGGGGCATTGAAGCGGGAACTCAGCTCCGGCCACTTGTCGAGAAAGGGCAGCAGCCGATCAATCTCCTCCGGCACGCTGATCGCCTCGCGGTTGGTGCGCGCGCTTTCCGCGCCGATGTCGATGATGTCCGCGCCATCCTGAAGCTGCTGCCGCGCCTGCGCCAGTGCCTTGCCAGGATCCAGCGTGCCGTCACCGCAGAAGGAGTCGTCATTGATGTTCACGATCCCCATCACCAACGGGCGGCGCGGGAATTCGATGCGGTGATGTCGTGCCTGCCAGATCATAGCGGCCAAGCCTCCGGCAGTGGGACCACCTTCCGCTGACGTTTCTCAAACCGCACGGTAGTCGTGTAACCAACACTGCGCACGAGATCGAGTGCCTTGTTGAAATCCACCCCAACATCCGTGGGCAGATGCGCGTCGGAATTGATCACGATGGGAACCTTCGCCGCAAAGGCCATCTCCAGCATCTCGCGAGCGGGATAGATCTCGCGCACGTCCTTGCGCAGGCCGGCGGTGCTGACTTCAAGGATGCCGTTGGTATCCACGAGGGCCTGGATAACCGGCTCGTAGTAGTGCCGAAGATCGCCCTCAGGGCGCAAACCAAAGCGCTTGGCCAAGTCGGGGTGCGCGTGAAAGTCAAACTGCTGCGTGCGGATCATCTGCTCGTAGAGCTTCCAGTACATGCCCCACATGTGCTCGATGTCGGACGCCGTTTTCCAGCGCGAGACATGCTTCGGATCATCCACGGCGATGCCGTCATGAATGTAATGCACGCTGCCGATGAGGTAGTCCCAGTCGGCCATGCTCGCCGTCTCGTCGATCCACTTCTGATACCCTTCGATGTGGTCGCATTCCAGCGCGAGACGGATTGGGAAATCCGGCAGCGCCTCGCGCGCCTCATTCACCAGCTCAAAGTAGCGCGGTAGGTCGGAGAGCAGCATGCGCCAGTCGTCGAACTTCTCCGGCATCGGGTTATGATCTGACAGACCGATCTCCGCGAGGCCGATGCTCTTCGCATGGCGGGCGTAATCGACGGGATTCCCCTCGGCATGCAGACAAAGCGGCGTGTGCGTGTGGTAATCGGTGAGCATGGGAGTTTTTCGCTGCATTGGGCGCTCTGGCAAGTTGATCGCAGCCTCATTTCGCGGCATGAAGGCCACATGCCCACCCTCAAAGCCTTCATTTTCGACCTCGATGGAACCTTGATCGACTCGCTCGCAGACATCGCGGAGTCGATCAACCGGATGCTGGATGCCCGGGGATACCCGCGCTGTGAGAAAGAGGTGTTCAAGCAGATGGTGGGCGATGGCATGGAGAAACTCGTGGAGCGGGCGCTGCCGGTGGCGGTGCGGAGCGAGGAACTGATCAAGGTCTGCACGGAGGAGTATCGGGCGCAGTACGATCTTCTTTGGCAGGCGCAGACCCAGCCCTACGAGGGCATCGTGGCGATGCTGACAGAACTGCGGAGCCGGGGGCTGAAACTGGGCGTGATTTCGAACAAAGCGCACCGCTTCACCGTGCCAATGACCGAGCATTTCTTTGGTGCGGGAGTGTTTGACCACATCCTGGGCCAGCGCGCCGAGGTGCCACGCAAGCCGGATGCCGCTGGCGCACACGAGATGGCGGCCTTCCTCGGCTTGCCGACCCACGAAATGGCCTACGTGGGAGATTCGGGCATCGACATGCAGTTTGCCAAGAACAGTGGCATGCGTGCCGTGGGAGTGCGCTGGGGATTTCGCAGCGAGGCAGAGTTGCTCGAATGCGGCGCAGACGTGCTCATTTCACACCCAGCAGAATTGTTCGATCTTCGCTGAAAATATAGTTCCCGCTGGTACTTGAGAGCGGGAAGCTGTCCCCTTAGTGTTAAGTTGTGAAATTGAAAAACTCTCTTCCTCCGATGCGGGCCGCACTCGTTCTTGGCACGCTGCTGCTGGCCGCTTCCTGCCAGTCGTCCCGTAAAAAAGCGGCACCACCGCCGGAACCTGTCAAGGAGGTGTGGAAATATCCGGGCGAATGGACCGGAGGAACCAAGCCTGTCACGCGCATGGTCATCAATGTAGATGTGCAGCGTGCCATGCTGTACAACGGCAAAAATCTCATCGGTTGGACCTATTTTGCCAGCGGCATCCCCAGTTTCCCCACGCCCACAGGTGAATTCAAGATCCTGGAAAAAGTGAAGGACAAAGTCTCAAACCTTTATGGCAAAGGCTTCGACAAGAACGGCAAGCTGGTAAACTCCGACTTCAAGCAGGGGCGCGACTTGCTGCCTGAAGGCGGTCACTTTGAACCCGCCAAGATGACTTATTTCATGCGTCTCACGGGTGACGGTGTCGGCATGCACATCGGGCCGATTCCAAAGCCCGGACGTCGTGCCTCGCATGGCTGCATCCGTCTGCCCGCCAAGATGGCCCCGGTTCTGTTTGAACACACGTCGGTTGGCACACCCGTGACGATCACGGGCAACGGCCCGGATTACCCAACCTACCTCAAACAATCCGCCGAAAAGGCGAAAGCAAATGCCGAGAAGCTCGCAGCTTCGAAAAAGAAAGCGGCAGAAGCTGCTGCAGCAGCGACGTCAGCCACCACGCTGGCTCCCGATGATCCCAACGGTCCCAAGGGCGGAGTGACGACGCCTCCGCTTGGAGCACCGCTCGGCACCCCGGCTTCACCGCCGGTCGAAGTGAAGCCTGCGGTGCCAGCCAGTGCACCACCTGCGAACAACTGAGCAAACGACAAACCTAATGAAGACGAGGGGGCGGCTTCACGCCGCCCTCTTTTTTTGAGCCTGCCCCTCAATGAGAAAGGCGCGGTAAGCTAGCTGAACCTACTTCTACATTGTTAAGTTTTCAAAGGTGTCTGTTGGCGCTTTTTCGTGCTCTGGCGTGGGACTTGGATGATTGCGCTCTATTCGCGTGGCGTTGCGGCATCTGCCGAAGCGCCTCCTTTTCGCTACGCTCTCGGCGCGGCATATAGAGATCAAACAATTCGGTGACAAACCACCGTCAACTTCTACACCGCCTCCTACGCCTGCCGTTCGGCCAAAGTGCCCAGGGTGTGGATGGCGGTGGCGAGGCGGGGGGACCAGGGCTGGCCGCAGGAGAGGCGGATGCAGTGGGTGTAGCGCGGCTCCAGTGAAAACAGGTGGCCGGGGGCGATGCTGATGCCTTTGGCGAGGGCACGGTCGTAGAGGGCGATGGCATCGACCTGGGGTGGCATCGTGACCCAGAGCAGGAAGCCGCCCTGGGGGGCGGTGACGGTGGTGCCAGCGGGGAATTCTTCCAGGATGGCGCGGCGCATGCGGCTGACGTTCTCTTGATAAATGGTGCGGACGCTGCGCAGCCAGTGATCGTAGCCGCCTTCGGCAAGGAAACCGGCGATGGCGAGTTCCGGGAGGGTGGCCGTCGCCAGCGTGTGGGTCAGCTTGGCCATGCGGACGGCGTGGTAGTAGCGGCCAGGGACGACCCAGCCGACGCGATAGCCGGGGGCGAGGGTCTTGGAGAAGGAGCTGCAAAATAGCACGAGGCCGGAGTCGTCGTAGGACTTGCAGGTGCGGGCGCGTTTGGGCGCGAAGGGCAGCTCGCCAAAGACGTCGTCTTCAATGAGGGGGATGTCGTGCTGTTTGAGGAGGGCGACGAGGCGCTGCTTGGCGTCGTCGGGCATGGCGGCACCGAGGGGGTTGCTGAAGGCGGGGAGAAAGATGCAGGCGTGGACGGGCTGAGTTTTGAGAACGCGCTCGAAGACATCGAGCCGCAGGCCGTGCTGGGTGTCGGTGGGGATCTCCAAGACTCGCAGGGACAGGGCCTCCAGGACGTGGAGGATGCCGAAGTAGGTGGGGGATTCGACCGCGACGACGTCTCCCGGTTTGGTGACGGCGCGGAGGCAGAGCATGAGGGCCTCGGTGTCGCCGCAGGTGGTGATGATGTCTGCGGGTGCGACGACGGCACCGCCTTTCAGCATGCGTTTGCTGATCTGACGCCGTAGCAGCTCGGAGCCGGGGGGAAGATCGTACATCACGCCGCGTGCTCCGGCATGGCGGGCTTTTTCAGCGAGCATGCGGTTGAGCTTCACCGTGGGAAGGATGTCCGGGCTGGGCACCGCGCCGCCGAGGGCGAGCACGTTGGCGGAGACGACTGCGTCAAACAGGCTGGCGTGGCGGTTGCCCAGGCTGCCGGACATGGGGACGCGCGGTGGGCCGGGCAGATCAAAGAGGGCCTGGGGCGGGGCTTTGACGAAGAAGCCGGACTTGTGCCGGGGCTCGACGAGGCCGGCGGATTCCAGCTCCACAAAGGCCTGCACAGCGGTGCTCATGCTGACGCCATGCTGAGCGCAGATGGCGCGCAGGGAGGGGGTGCGTTCGCCGGGTCGCAGGACGCCATCGTGGATCATTTTGGCCACGGTGTCGGCGATGTGTTTGTAGAGCGGCTGCGGGGGCATTGGGGTGGTTTGCGATTGTTTGCAGTCGTTGGCGGTGGTTTGCGATTGTTTTTTGGGGAAGGGTGGGTCGGGAAGGGGATCAAAACAGGGGCTAGCCTGCGCAAGGGATGGGGGACTACCCGCAAAAATGGCTGGAAATGTGCCTTTCCGCATTTGCACTCGTAACGAATGGGAGCATTCTGCTCGCCCCCCCCACATGAGTGCTACATTGCCGTACCGCGCTAACGCGGATTTCCTTGAGTCCAAGTATGCGGACTGGAAAAAAGATTCCGGTTCCGTCGAACCGCTTTGGTCGTCGTTTTTTGAAGGTTTCGAGCTGGGCATGGCCCGGCTCGCGACGAAAGGTGATGAAGCCGCGAAAGGCGACGGCGCGCCGCTTTCGGAGAAGACGCTGAATTTCCGCATGCGCGTGTCGAACGCCCTGCAAAACTTCCGCGCGCTCGGCCACACCGCTGCTCACCTGGACCCGCTGGACAAGGAAGCGCCGGAAGTGCCATCGCTGACCCTGGCAGGCCTGGGATTCACCCCTGACGAGTTGGAGGAGGACGTGCAGACGCACCTGTTCCGCAACGGCCAGTCGATGAAGCTGAAGACGATGCTGGCGGAGTTGCAGCGCAATTACTGCGGCAAGACGGGCTTTGAGTTCATGCACATCCACCACCCTGAGGTGCGTGCCTGGCTGCTGGAGCGGATCGAAGGGCGTGACCTGGATGCCAAACCGCTGGCCAAAGACCAGCTCAGCGCGCTGCGCTGGCTGCTGGAGGCGGAATCGTTTGAGCGCTTCCTGCACCGTCGTTTCGTGGGCCAGAAGCGCTTCTCCGTCGAGGGAGGGGAGTCGATGCTGGTGGCGTTGGAGACCATCCTTGAAGCCATGCCTGCCGCTGGCGGCAAGGAAATCATTCTGGGCATGGCGCATCGCGGCCGCCTGAGCGTGCTGGCGAATTTCCTGCGCAAGCCGCTGGAGTACCTCTTTTATGAGTTCAGCGAGAACTACGTGCCCAACATGGTCTCCGGTGACGGGGATGTGAAGTACCACCTAGGCTTTGAAACCGTGCGCCACACCAGCGGCGGGGAGTCGATCGGGGTGATGCTCGCGCCAAATCCGAGCCATCTCGAAGCCGTGGACCCTGTGGTGGAAGGCATGGCACGCGCCCGCCAGCGTGCGCTGAATGACACGAAGGAGCGCAAAAAGGTCATCCCCGTGCTCATCCATGGTGATGCGGCCTTTGCCGGCCAGGGCCTGGTGGCCGAAGTGCTGAACCTCTCGCAGCTTCCCGGCTACCGCACGGGCGGCACGATCCATATCATCGTGAATAACCAGATCGGTTTCACGACGATGCCGGAAGACGCCCGCAGCTCGGACTACTGTACGGACGTGGCCAAGATGATCGAAGCGCCCGTCTTCCATGTGAACGGGGACTGCCCGCTGGAAGTGATGAATGCGACGCGGCTCGCGTTTGAATTCCGCCAGACTTTTGCGCGCGACGTGATCATCGACATCGTGTGCTACCGTCGTTACGGCCACAATGAAACCGACGAACCTGGCTTCACGCAGCCGAACATGGCGCGTGCGATTGCCGAGCATCCGTCCACCGCGACGCTGTTCCGCCTTGATCTGGCTACAGCTGGCGTGCTGGACGAAGCCGGATCCTCTGCATTGCAGCGCGAGCTGGATGACGATCTCGAGCAGGGCATCACGACCCTGGCGACGCGCGACAAGAACGCCGATGGGGGCAACCCCTTCGAAGGCAGCATGGCGATGCCGCAGCCTGCCTATGATTATGCGCCGGTGAAAACGGGCGTGAAGCTGGAGACGCTGCAAAAGATCGGCCAGCGCCTGCTGGAGGTGCCGGAGGAATTCAACCTGCATCCAACGATTGCCAAGCGCTTCCTCGCGGCGCGCAAGAAGGCCATCGAGGCCGGTGAAGGCATCGACTGGGCCTATGCGGAGTCCCTGGCGTTTGGCACGCTGCTCACCGAAGGTCATGGCGTGCGCCTGAGCGGTCAGGATGTGCGGCGCGGTACTTTCAGCCAGCGCCACAGTGTGTTTTATGATTCGCAGACGCGCGAGCGCCACATCCCGCTGAACAATCTGGCGGCGGAACAGGGCCGGTACTGCGTGTACAACAGCTTGCTCTCCGAAGCGGCTGTCTTGGGCTTTGATTACGGCTACTCGCTCCTCACCAGCAATCTGCTCGTTTGCTGGGAGGCGCAGTTTGGCGACTTCGTGAACGGTGCGCAGGTCATCATCGACCAATTCATTGCCAGTGCGGAAAGCAAATGGCAGCGCCCCAGCCACATCACGCTGCTGCTGCCACACGGTTACGAAGGCCAGGGGCCGGAGCATTCCAGCGCCCGCCTTGAGCGCTTCCTCCAGCTCTGCGCCGGCGGCAACATGCAGGTGTGCAATTTCACCACCCCTGCGCAGTATTACCACGCCCTGCGCCGCCAGATCAAGCGCAGCACGCGCAAGCCGCTGATCGTGATGACGCCCAAGAGCCTGCTGCGGCACCCGAAGTGCGTCTCCAAGCTCAGCGAGATGGCCGAGGGCACGACCTTCAAGGAAGTGCTGGATGACGACCAATTGCAGGCCGCGCCAGAGCGCATCACACGTCTGATTCTTTGCAGCGGTAAGGTCTATTATGACCTGCTCGCTTTCCGCGAAGAGAACGAAATCAAAAACGCCGCCATCATCCGCATTGAGCAGTTGTACCCGCTGAACTACGAGATGCTGAAGGAAATCGTGGCCAAGTATCCACGGGCGCAGAAGAAGTGGATCTGGTGCCAGGAGGAGCCGCGCAACATGGGTGCCTTCTATTACATCCGTCCGCGCCTCGAAGAGCTCTCCAACCACAAGCTGCGCTACTCTGGCCGCGAGCGCAGTTCCAGCCCCGCTGCTGGCTCCAAGGCCATCCACACCCTCGAACAGGAAAAGCTGGTCGAGTCGGCCTTCAGCGTGTGATCCCTCCAGAACAAGATTTTTTACAAACATCCCGTCATGCCCTCAGACATCAAAATACCCGCACTCGGCGAATCCGTCGCCGGTGGTCAGATTGCTAAATGGCACTTCAAAGAAGGTGACCACGTCAAAACTGGCGACATCCTGCTCACGCTCGAAACCGACAAGGTCGCTGCTGAAGTCACCGCTGAAACCAGTGGTGCGCTGCACATCGGCAAACAGGCCGGTGAAGATGTCGAGGTCGGTGCCGTAGTGGGCCAGATCTACGAAAGCGCTGCCACACCCGCTGCGAAGGCCGAAGCTCCGAAGCCTGCGCCAGCCGCTGCTGCTGCTGCTGCACCTGCCCCAGCGGCCAAGGTCGAGGCGGAAAAGCCTGCCAAAGCCCCCGAGGCCAAGGTGGCACCAAAGCCCGAGCCTGCCCCGGCAGCCAAGGCCGCACCCGAAGGCCGCGTCACGCGCAAGAAGATGAGCCCGCTGCGCAGAAAGATCGCCGACCAGCTCGTCACGGCCCAGCGCACCGCCGCCATCCTGACCACCTTCAACGAATGCGACATGAGCAACGTCATGTCTCTGCGGTCAAAGCTGCAGGACAGCTTTGTGGCGAAGAACGGCGTGAAGCTCGGCTTCATGAGCTTCTTCATCAAGGCCGTGGTCGAAGCCCTCAAGGCGGTGCCGCAGGTCAACGTGCGTGTTGATGGTGAGGAAATCGTCCAAAACCACTTCTTCGACATCGGCGTCGCCGTGGGAACCGAGCGCGGCCTGATCGTGCCGGTGCTGCGTGATGCCGACCAGAAAAGCTTCGCGGAACTCGAAAAAGACATCCTCGGCTACGCGGCCAAGTCCAAAGAGGGCAAGATCCAGGTCAGTGACCTGACCGGTGGCGTTTTTACCATCTCCAACGGCGGCGTGTACGGCTCGCTGCTCAGCACCCCGATCATCAACCCGCCGCAAAGTGCGATTCTCGGCATGCACAGCATCCAGCAGCGCCCGGTGGCTGTGGATGGCCAGGTGGTCATCCGTCCGATGATGTACCTCGCCCTGAGCTACGATCACCGCGTGGTCGATGGCAAGGAAGCCGTGTCGTTCTTGATTCGCATCAAAGACTGCATCGAAAATCCGGCGCGCATGCTGGTGGGAGCGTAATGTTCTGCAAGAGTGCAGATTATTGCTGAACAAAGCTGGCACCAGACGTTCTCATCTTCACATTGAAGCTGTACTAAATGGCGCTTGATCCCCCTAGCACGATTCCAACACCCGAGGTGCATGCGCCGAAAGGGTGGGGCGTGTGGTTGCGGAACAAGTTCCTGGCCGGACTGGCGCTGGCGCTGCCGCTGATCATCACGTTCTGGATTTTATCCTTTGTTTACGACCTGCTGCACGCCTGGAGCAAGCCGGTGCTGGCGCAGGCGGTGAATCTCATCAACGAATTCTCCGAACAGCCGCTGCTGAACATTGAAGACCCGAAGCTGGAAAGCCTCACCAACTTCATTGGCTTCCTGTTTTCGGTGCTGGCCATTTTGGGTCTTGGCCTCATGGCCACGAACGTGATCGGCGTGCATATTGTCACGGCTGTCGATAAACTGCTGCTGCGCATTCCCCTGGTGGCGGTCATTTACCGACCGCTCAAGCAGGTGATTGACGCCTTCCGCAGCCTGGGGGGCACAAAGCAGAACTTCAAGCGGGTCGTTTACATCGACTATCCCGTCCCCGGCATGCGCATGATCGGCTTTGCCACCGGCCAGTACTGTGATCCACAGTCTGGTAAGGCGATGACCTGCGTCCTGCTGCCCACGGCTCCCAGCCCGATGACTGGCATTCTCCTCGTGGTGGAATCGGAAAAGATCTCGGATGCGCCGATCACCATTGAAGAGGCGATGAAGATGATCATCTCCGGTGGATTGGTCTCGCCGCTGAACTCCATGGCACCGCTGAATCAAAAAACTGTGGCGGCATCTCTGCCCGAGACGCTGCCGGTGCCTGAACCCGTGTTCGATCTGCCTGCCGGTCTGCCGCGCGCGGAGGACTTTGACGCGGGAGACACCGAGATCCTCGCCCAGTCCATGGACATCAAGAGCGGCAAGCGTTGGCTGCGTGCTCTGCCGTGGAAGAAACGCTGATTCATGGTGATCACCGACTGGCAAACCTGGCAACCCGGCGTTCGTGCGACGCTCATGTTCATCATTGATGAGGCCAAGCGTGAAGTGCTGCTCATCCGCAAAAAGCGTGGCCTGGGTGCGGGCAAGATCAACGGACCCGGCGGCAAGATGGATCCCGGTGAAACCTCGGTGCAATGTGCAGTGCGCGAAACGCAGGAGGAGCTCGGCGTCACTCCGCTGGAGCCCGTCCACCACGGTGAACTTTGGTTTCAGTTTGTGGATGGTCTGTGCATGCACGTGGATGTCTTTGTCGCCACGCAGCATGTGGGCGAGGCGGTGGAAACTCCCGAGGCGGTGCCGCTCTGGACTTCACTGGATGCGCTGCCCTTTGACGAAATGTGGGCTGATGACATCCACTGGCTGGCGCAGATGCTGGTCGAACGGCGGCGTTTCATGGGGCGGTTTGCCTTTGATGATGACACGATGCTTTCACACGAAGTGAAATGGTTGTGATTTTTTGATTCCAGACCGGCGCTGAACATGGCTATCATGGTGCCATGAAATGCATTTTGCTGCTATGCGGTGTTCTTGGGTTCCAGATGGCTTGCTTGGCCGCGCCTGACGATCCGCCAAACATCGTACTGGTGATGGCGGATGACCAAGGCTGGGGGGACATGGCCTACAACGGGCACCCGCATCTCAAGACACCGAATTTCGACGCCCTGGCCAAGGAAGGGATGCGGTTTGACCAGTTTCATGCCGCAGCGCCGGTGTGCTCGCCCACGCGGGGCAGCGTGCTCACGGGACGCACGCCGAACCGCTTTGGCTGCTTTTCCTGGGGGCATGCGCTGCGCCCGCAGGAAATCACGATTGCCGAGGCGCTGAAAACTGCAGGTTATGCGACGGGCCATTTCGGCAAATGGCCCCTCGGTTCTGTACAAAAGGCCAGCCCCGTCAGCCCTGGGGCCAGCGGATTCGATGAATGGGTTTCCTCGCCCAATTTCTTTGACCTTGATCCGGTGCTCAGTGTGCAGGGCCAGGCCACCCAGTTCCAGGGCGACAGCTCCGACATCACGGTGAATGAAGCGCTGAAATTCATCCGCCGCTGCGCGGAGAAGAAGCAGCGCTTTCTCGCGGTGGTCTGGTTTGGCTCTCCGCATGATCCGCACCAGGCGCTGGAGTCAGACCGGGCGCAGTATGCGGGTCTGTCCGAAAAGCAGCAGCAGTTTTATGGCGAGATCACCGCCATGGACCGCGCCTTTGGCAAGCTCAGGGCCGAACTGCGGCACCTCGAACTGCGCGACAACACACTTTTGTGGTATTGCAGCGACAACGGCGCACTGCCCAAGGTCGGCTCCACGGGTGGCCGCCGGGGGTTCAAAGGGCAGATCTACGAAGGCGGGTTGGCCGTGCCCGCTTTGATGGAGTGGCCAGCGGCATTTCATGAACCCAAGGTCATCCAGGCTCCCTGTGTGACCTCGGACATCTACCCCACGGTGCTAGAGATCGCAGGCGTGAGCATGGAAAAGCAGCCGCCGCTGGATGGCATCGACCTCATGCCCTTGCTGACGGGCCAGGATCAGAAACGCTCCCGCCCCATCGGCTTCTGGGACTCAGGCCAAAAAGGCATCAGCACGCCATCCAAAGCGTGGATGGACGAATTGCTCGCGGCCCAGGCCAAGGGTGAAGAGCCCGCTGACCCGGCGCGAGTGCGCCCGGATGCGGCGGTCATTGGGGAGCCTGTGTCACTCACCGAGTTTCCGGGGCATGCCGCCTGGCTGGACTGGCCGTGGAAACTTCATCGGATCGAAAACCGGAAGACCCATGAGGTGACCTGGGAGCTGTACAATCTGAACAGCGACCCCGATGAGAGCACGGTCCTGCTGGCAGAACAGCCCGAACGCGTGCCCGAAATGCAAAAAAACCTCGAAGACTGGCTCGAAAGCGTGGCGCGCAGCCTCAATGGCGAAGATTACGCCGGTGACAAAGCGGCGGTGAAGTGAAAGCGGCTGCTTCATGGAGCTTTCAGGCACGGTCCGCAGCGAAGGAGAAAAGCGTTTTGTAGTACAGGCTTGCCAGGTCGTTATTGAGTGCTAAAGAATCGGTGGAGTTGAAAAGCGACGCCACTGAAAATCTAGCATTCTGAGTTTATCAGGCATTCTAGAATTTCAAAAAATTGCTTTAAATTCTAAAAATATCTTGCGGCAGTAAGATGTTTCGTGTTATTATAACTTCAATTGCGGGTATAGCTTAGTGGTAAAGTTCCAGCCTTCCACGCTGGCCATGTGGGTTCGATTCCCACTACCCGCTCTGAGGACACGACAACATCTGTACATCTATTAACCTTCTGCCGTTTATGAAAGCTGTCCCTTTTTCTCGTATTGCGAGTTCTTCTGCCTGCATAATCGTGCTGGCATGCGCTTCGATTGCTTCGGCTCAATCGGTTTCGAACTGCACGGAAATCTCCAATGACGTGAAGGTCGCGGTCGAAAAAGACCCCTCTAAGGTTCTCATGGTTGTGGAAGATGCACTCGTCATCAACGAGGGCTGTGCATCTGATATTGTGAAAGCGGCGATCACCGCTTCCAAAGCAGATCCGACACTGGCAGGCCAAATCGTGCAGACCGCAGTTTCGGTGGCTCCCAAAATGGCAGGTGTCATCAAAGATGCTGCCAGCTCGATCGTTCCCGGCTTGGCAGTGACAACACCAGCGGCACCAAGTGACATTGAACGTCCGGTGACTGTCTCGGAAAAAAATCCCGGCAAGAATCCTGGCAAGAACCCCATCCTGCCGCCAGCACCAAGCAGCGACGATTTCTTCGTGCCATCAAGCATTCGTGGAGTGTTTCTCCTCATGCCGCCAGTATCTGGCCCGCTGCCACCCAGGGTCATTACCAACCCGGTGTCTCCTTCCAACTCGATTCCGTGATCTTTTTAAAGGACTGCAATCCCTCCACAGATCATTCGAATAGTTTCCCACTTCATGCGCTCAAAACTGGCAATTCTGATTCTGGTCGTCGCTGCACTTTGTCCAGCTGCAGTGCATGCACAGGGGTTGGTAGCGATCCAGAATTATTCGGCGGATTTTAGAACCGAGGAGCCGCTAACTTTCTCGTTGAGTGCCAATTCCGGTTACGATTATCTGAAGTACAAGGCACCTTCATCCCAGTTGAGCAACATTCAGTCATGGTATGGCCAGATCGGTGCAGGCACGTCCTATACCCGTGCCGACCAGACCACGCCCTTCAGCTTCAGTCTCGAGGGCAGCGTCCTTCAATACATCAACGGGATACCGACTTACGGCAGCACCTTTTACAATGGTCGTGCAACCTTCAATGTTGAGCACCGGTTTTCCGAACGCTTGAAGATGAGCAACAATTTCTACCTGACCTACGGGACCAATCCCAACAGTGCTTTTGGCTACGGTGCCACGAGCGCGTTGTGGAACGGGCAATTCCTGTATGGCTACAACAATTTCAATGTCAGCTACGCTTGGTCGCCGCGGTTCTCGACCACCACTTCCTACACGTTCGACGGCATTGACTACCAGAACTCTGCGGTTGCCCTTGGTCAGGACCGCTATTCGCATCTGCTTGCCCAGCAATTTGCGTATAAAAATGCCGCGTCGCTGAATTGAATGGGTAACGGGTGGCGCAGCAGGGCTGGAGACTGCAAGTTTTGCGATGGATCAGAACGACTTGTTTGCAATGGGTTTGGGATTGAGTACGCCTTGGAAGGTCGTGCGCAGCGGGTT
>CAINGK010000211.1 GCA_903848465.1 uncultured Verrucomicrobiota bacterium | reverse complement strand
ACAACAAGATCGGACGGCTCACCCGCATGGCCTATGGCTACCGTGACGTGGAGTTCCTCCACCTGCGCATCTACGCACTCCACGAGTCAAAAGACATACTCACTGGCACCTGACCACCGCACCAACTTCTCGGATGAACCCATTTGCTGGTGGAGGTTCGTTGCAGACGCTGCTGGTGAGCGCGGTGTGTGGAGAAAGCGTTGGGTTTGCTTCCCGGATTGCTTGTGGGTTTCCAGGGGTGGCGCTCGTTCCTCGCTTACCCCTGGCTACCGGCTGTATCCCCTCCGGGGATCGGAGGGAGAGGAAGGCGGTTTTACGCGGAGGGGCGGGAGATTGCGGAGCGCCGCTCAGAGGACTGAGCGGACCACTTTGCTAGCGCAGGCGCGGTGCGCTGCATGTGTGAACGCTTTGTGGTTTTGCGGAAAGCAGCTTAACACGGAGGGGCGGGAGAGACGCTGCTGGTGGGCGCGGTGTGTGAAGAAGGTGCTGGGTTTGCTTTCCGGATTGCATGTGGCTTTCCAGGGGTGGCGCTCGCTGCGCGAGCTTCGCCCCTGGCTACCGGCTGTGATCCCCTCCGGGGATCGGGGGAACGAGACGCGCTGTTTTATGCGGAGGGGCGGGAGATTGCGGAGCGCCGCACAGGGGACTGAGCGGACCCCTTTCAAGCCGGGCTGCTTCCTCGGTTGAAACCAAGGCCGCCATCCTTTAGATTCACCCCATGTCCGCCACCGCACTAAGCATTACCGACCTTGTCGAATGCGCGCTCGCCATGCCGCGTGCGGAGCGTTCCTACCTCGTCACCAAGATCATCGGCAGCCTCGATAATGACGATGACAGCGAAGTGAGCCAGGAGTGGCGGGATGAACTCAACCGGCGCGTTGAGGAAATGTGCGATGGCTCCTCCCCAGGCATCCCGCATGAGGAGGTCATGAGCGGTGCCCGCGAGCTGCTGGCCAGCATCCAAAAAGAAAAGCAGGCCGCATGAGCCACCTCTGGAGCAGGCATGCCCGGATCGAATATTACGAGGCAATCGAATACTATGCCCGCATCGATGACAAGCTGGGTGAACGCTTCGTTGCCGTGGTCGAGGAGGCCATAGAGCAAATGAGCCGAACGCCGGAGAGGTTCCGCTGCTTCGACGGTGACATGCGAAAGGTCCGCGTGGAGGACTTCCCTTTCGCGGTCATCTACCGCATCGAAGGCCGCGAGCTGCGCATCATCGCTGTCATGCATCTGCACCGGCGGCCTGGCTACTGGCGCGAGCGCCTCGACTGAAACGAACGGCAGCCTGGCTCAACAGTCCAAAGTATGGGCTGTTTAGCAGGCGGCGTAGGTGCCTTGTTGCTGCCCAATTGGGGTGTCTCACGCGCCGGTGAAATGCGATTAACGATTCTCTGTAATGGGCAACTTAAGGGGGATGGACGGAATGGACTTGATGGACTGCAACCGGAGTCTTCGTGTGCTGCACTGACTGCGGCGGCGGGACGGGTAAGACGCTCATTCTTCACTAAAGCTACGAAGGGCAGGCTGCTGGTGGGCGCGGTGTGTGGCGGGGGCGTTGTCTTTGCTTCCCGGATTGGGATGTGGCTTTCCAGGGGTGGCGCTTGCTGCGCGAGCTTCGCCCCTGGCTACCGGCTGTATCCCCTCCGGGGATCGGAGGGAGAGGAAGGCGGTTTTACGCGGAGGGGCGGGAGATTGCGGAGCGCCGCTCAGAGGACTGAGCGGACCCCATTGCTGGCGCATGCGCGACGCCCCTTGAATGTGTCACCGCTACGCGGTTCCGCGCGAGGAGGTATTTTGGGGCATGCGGTCCGTGGGTTGGCACCCACGGCTACGATTGTGTCAGCCCTACGGGCTTAAGAAGCCTGAGCGATTTCTGCTGCGCCGTTTTGTAGAGGTGGACTTTATGACTGACGGCGATCTTCGAAATGGGCCATGAATTCTTGATGGCTGATCTCCAGTGAGGGGTCTTGATCCATTTCTGACTCACGGTGATTGAGGACTGCCTCAAGGTCATCGTCTTCCAGTTCATGCGGAGGACTGCCGACGGAATCCCATAAGCCCGCAGCGACACGGCAACGATCTCCGGGATTGAGCTGCAAGGCGGCATCCATGATGGATTCATAGGTGGCGATCATGGGGTAATATGGGTGAAAAAAATGGGCGGGGCAAGTGCGGGCTGGAGAGGGAGGGGGGCGCATTTTCTGAACGCGGCGTATGCGCGGCGGGGCGTATTGCAGACGCTGCTGGTGAACGCGGTGTGTGGCGGAGTGCTGGGTTTGCTTCCCGGTCTGATGCGTGGACCCAGGGGAGCACTCGCTTAAGCTCGGCACCCCTGGGCTTCATGACGGAAGGCCGTTGGCCTTCAAGACAGGAATGAGTCGGAGATCCTAGGCTTTCCAGGGGTGGCGCTCGCTGCGCGTGCTTCGCCCCTGGCTACCGGCTGTGATCCCTCCGGGATCAGGGGAAGGAGACGCGCTGTTTTAGGCGGAGGGGCGGGAGATTGCGGAGCGCCGCACAGGGGATTGCCTTCGGCGCGCTTCGCGAGGTGCGGACCACTTTGCTGGCGCATGCGCGATGCCCAGGTTGTCTTAGCCACGGCCCTTCAGGACAGGGGACGAGACTCCAGTTGCGGCGCAACTGGGCTACTTTGCCGGGATCCGTCAACGCGAATGGGTGAGGAATGTCCGCGAATTATCGCGAATCCAGAGACCAATCCATGGCACTGAAACTGGGCTACTTGGCGGGGAGGATCTGGACGGCGTCGGGGTGGGCGTTGCCGCTGGCGTTGGCGGTGTGGAAGATGACGGCGGAGGCGGATTGTGTTTCAACGCGAATGAAGAGGAATATCCGCGAATTATCGCGAATCCAGAAACCAATCCATGGCACTGAAACTGGGCTACTTGGCGGGAAGGATCTGGACGGCGTCGAGGTGGACGTTGCCGCTGGCGTTGGCGGTGCGGAAGATTACGGCGGATTCTTCGCCGGCGGTGAATTTGTAGGTGCCGAGGGTGTAGGCGCCCTGGGGGTCGGTGGGGGCTTTGGTTTGATCGACGGTGAGGGTTTTTTCGCCGTCGGCGGTGAGGAGGGTGATGGGGGCGGTTTTGGCGCGGTTTTCGTGGGGCTGGAAGTAGATGCGGACTTCGTAGCTACCGGTCTGTTTGACGCTGAAGGGGAAGCGGGCGCTGGCGGTTTTGTCGGAGCTGTAGCTGTAGTGTTTGCCGATGTAGGGCTTGAGGCCTTCGCCGTGGGTCCATTTGCCGGTGAGTTCGGCTTCGCTGTCGTCGATGATGAGGCCTTCGAGTTTTTTGGGGTCGATGCTGCCTTCGCCTGCGGCGGAGGGGGGCGGGAGGTCGGGGAGTTTTTTGGCGTTGGCAGGGAGGTAGAGGGTGCCTTCGAGGGTGTCGCGGCGCATGGCTCCGGGCTGGCCCATGAGGTCTTTGAGGATGTCGAGGTACTGCTCATAGACGCCACGAGGGCTGGTGTGGTGGCGGACGCAGATCCAGGCGGCTTTGCCGACGACTTCGCCCATCATGCCGCAGGTGCGCATGACGCGGGTGGAGCCGAGGGCGTGGCGCTCGACGGAGATGGTGCGGCCTGCCATGAAGAGATTGCCGATGTCTTTGCTGTAGAAGCAGCGGTAGGGGACGGGGTAGCCGTTTTTGTGGTCGGTGTGTTTGCCAAATTCGGCGCGGCTGATGAAGGGATTGTCGGGAAAGTTTTTGGCGTACTGTTCTTTGGGGTAGTGGAGGTCCTGATCCCAGGTGGTGGGGACGCAGCCGTCGGGATGGATGATGCCTTTGACCATGTCTTCGCCATTGAGGATCATGTCGCCGACGATGCGGCGGGATTCACGGGGGCCGCCGATGTAGGCGAGCCAGGTGAGGGAGTAGTCGGCGTATTTGTCTGCCTTGAGGGTTTTGAGGGCGGTGACGGCGCCGTAAACGGCGCGGAAGTTGTGGTCGCGGATGAGTTCGAGGTCGTTGATGGGGTCTTTGTTGAAGCCGCTTTCCCAGAACCATTCGCCGTGGACGTAGTCTGCGGGGTCGGGCACGGGGGTGTAGCCGAGGTCGTAGCCTTTCATGTTTTCGCCGTTCTTTTTGCCGACGGGGGCGAGGGCGCGTGGCTCGGGGAAGTCTTCGAGTTTGAGGGGGAGTGCCCAGGGGGTCTGGGGCCAGGTGACGGGCTTTTTGAGGTTTTGCATGACCCACATGTTGCTCATGCCCATGCGGCCTTTTTCTTCCATCATGAACTCGGCTCCGGCGAGGGCGCCGACGCTGCCGTGGCCGGTGCAATCGACGAAGAGCTTGCCGAGGAAGCGGGTTTCTTTGCCGGACTTGGTGTCGAGGCCGATGACGGAGCGGATGTTCTTTTTGTCGGCGGTCATTTCGACGCCGTAAACGTGGGTGTTGAGGTGGAGGGAGATGGTTTTTTCGGCGCTGACGGTGTCTTCTTTGAGCTTGTCGTTGAACTCCTGGGGGGTGGCGGCAGGGCTGTTGCTGGCGCGGTCGGCGAATTCTTCGACGATCTCGCCGAGGTGGGGGTAGAGGCCGCGACGGGTGCCGCCCATGGCCCAGACCTGGATTTCGCTGGAGCCGTTGCCGCCGAGGACGGGGCGGTTTTGGATGAAGGCGACCTTCAAGCCCTGGCGTGCGCCGGAGATGGCGGCACCCATGCCGGAGTAGCCGCCGCCGATGACGACGAGATCGAACTCGGTGGTCTCGGGGGCTTTTTCGGGGAGGCCGAGGAGCTGGCGGCGGAGTTTGTTGGTGGCGGCGAGGTCTGCGGGTGGGGTGAAGGTGGGGTCTGGGCTGAGGATGAGGGCGTCAACGCGACCGTCGAAGCCGGTGAGGTCGTGGAGGGTGAGGGTGGTCTTGCCGGAGAGTTTGACGGGGGCGGCTTTTTCCCACTGCCAGTCTTTGCCGGTGGTGCCGAATTCGTGGTCGAGCTTTGTGCCGTTGACGGTGATCTCGAAGCGGCCGGGAGCGCCGGTGGCATTGAAGGGGCCGACCCAGTTTTTGGTGCGGGCCCAGAGGGTGTACTCGCCTTTCGGAAGGGTGATTTCGGTGGAGGCGTCTTTGACGGGCTTGCCCATGCCGTGGGCCATGAGGTAGGGGGAGCCCATGACATCGATGAACTGGGTGTCGAGGACCCAGCCGCCGGGGGTGGAGAAGGATTCGGCTTCTAGCCACAGGGGCTGCGCGTGCGCGGCGGTGAGCGTGAGGAGGGTGGCGAGGAGGACGGATTTCATGGTTGCGGGTGGTTTTAACGAGAACCGAGGGGGAAAGCAATCATGGGTTGTTTGTTACGGTAACAGTCTGGATGCTTGATGCTGGGGATTGGATGCTGGATTGCGGAGTCATGGAGCGAAAGGAAAGGACAAAAGGGACAGAAAGGACTCAAAGGACGAAGACAAAAAAAACGCGGTGCCTTTGTGGAGGCACCGCGTTTGGAAGGGAGGGGTTTGTTACTCGGATTTGAGGGAGTCCATGTCGATGGAGAAGCGGTATTTGACGTCGCTTTTGAGGAGGCGGTCGTAGGCTTCGTTGATCTGCTGGATGGGGATGATTTCGACGTCGGAGGTGATGTTGTGGGTGCCGCAGAAGTCGAGCATTTCCTGGGTTTCGGCGAGGCCGCCGATGAGAGATCCGGCGAGGCGTTTGCGACCGAAGATGAGGCCGAAGGCGGAGACTGGGAGGGGTTTGTCGGGTGCGCCGACGAGGGTGAGGGTGCCGTCGATTTTGAGGAGGTTGAGGTAGGCGTTGATGTCGTGATCGGCGGAGACGGTGTCGAGGATGAAGTCGAAGCTGCCGGTGTGCTTTTGCATGTCGTTGGCGTCGCTGGAGACGATGACTGCGTCAGCACCGAGGGCGAGGGCGGAGTCTTTTTTCTTGGGGGAGGTGGTGAGGACGGTGGTGTGGGCACCGAAGGCGTGGGAGAACTTGACGCCCATGTGGCCGAGGCCACCGAGGCCGATGACGCCGACTTTTTTGCCTGTGAGATCGCCCCAGCGACGCATGGGGGAGTAGGTGGTGATGCCGGCGCAGAGCAAGGGGGCGACGCCAGGGAGGCTCAAATTTCCGGGGACGCTGAGGACGAAGTGTTCATCGACCACGATGCTGCTGGAGTAGCCGCCGTAGGTGACGGGGGCGGTGCCGTGTTTGTCGGGGGAATTGTAGGTGAAAGCGGCGTGGGGACAGAACTGCTCAAGGTTTGCGTGGCACTGGGGACAGGACTGATCGGAGTCCACGAGGCAGCCGACGCCGACGATGTCGCCGAGTTTGTGTTTTTTCACTGAGGAGCCGACCTGGGTGACGCGGCCGACGATTTCGTGGCCGGGGACGCAGGGATAGGTGGTGGGGACGGCGCTCCATTCGTTGCGGACCTGATGGAGGTCGGAGTGGCAGACGCCGCAGAAGAGGATTTCGATTTCGACATCGCGATCGGTGGGGTCGCGGCGTGGGATCTGGAGGGAGGCGAGGGGTGAGGTGGCGCTGGAGGCGGCGTAGGATTTGGCGGAGGGCATGGGATGTGGGGGAGTTAGAAAGAGGGGAATTTTTACACCGCGAGAGATTAGAAGACCGCAGAGATGAGGTGGAGGGATTTCTTTGTTTGCTCAGGGGTGGGAGTGGTATTGGGCGTCGGTGACGTGTTCGAGCCAGTCCACGACTTTGCCGTCGAGGCTTTCCTGGATGGCGATGTGGGTCATGGCGGTGGTGGGTGAGGCACCGTGCCAGTGTTTTTCGCCGGGTGGGAACCAGACGACATCACCGGGATGGAGTTCTTCGATGGGGCCGCCGAGGCGTTGGGCGCGACCGCAGCCGGAGGTGACGATCAGGGTCTGGCCGAGGGGGTGGGTGTGCCAGGCAGTGCGAGCTCCAGGCTCGAAGGTGACGGTGGCACCGGCGACGCGTGCTGGAGATGGGGCCTGGAAAAGAGGGTCGATGCGGACGGTGCCGGTGAACCAATCGGGAGGGCCTTTGCCGGAGGGGATTGAGCCGGTGCGTTGGATGTTCATGGGGTCGTGGTGGGGTGTTACGTTTGGAAGAGTGGAGAGGCCGGATGATAAGGTAGAAAAATTAGGGGTAGAAAAATTTCAGAGACCGGAGTTCATGGTAGGATGGGACGGCCTTCTTTGAATGACATTGCCCTGAAGCTGGGGATTTCCAAGATGACGGTTTCGCGCGCGCTGCGCGGCGGGAAGCATGTGGAGGCGGCGTTGAGGGAGAAGATTGTGCAGACGGCGGAGGAGATGGGTTACAAGCCTGATCCGGAGATCGCGAAGCTGATGACGCACATGCGGCGGACGCGGCGTGTTGCCGCCCCCGTCACGCTGGGCTTTGTGTGGGCGGAGCGGAGTTCGCAGGAGATCGAGCGGTCGTCGTGGTCGCAGCAACTGGTGCTGGGCGCGCACCGGCAGGCGGCGAAGCTGGGCTTTCAGCTTGAGGAGTTTCATCTGGCGGCGCGGGGGATGACGGCACGGCGGCTGTCGGAGATTCTGGAGGCGCGGGGCATTCCGGGGTTCATCCTGTCGCCGCTGGTTTCACGCCGCCGCGGGCATGTTTCGATGGCGTGGGAAAAGTTTAGCAGCGTGGTGATCGGGCTGGGGTATGCGCGGCCGCAACTGCACCGGGTGCATCACCACCATTACCTGGGGATGATGACGGCGCTGCGGATGCTGAAGAAGCAGGGGTATAAGAAGGTCGGGTTTTATTGCGGCAGCACGATCAACGAGCGGATGTTTCGGGCGTGGTCGGCGAGTTTTCTGGCGCACCACCCGCTGGCGAAGCCGGGCGAGCTGCTGGCGCTGCGCAAAACACTCAGCCGTACTGATTTCTTGCAATGGCTGCGTACGGCCAAACCGGATGTGGTCATCGATGGGGGGCATCTGGTGAAAGACTGGCTGGCCACCCTGCCCGAATCCCGCAGGCCGGACCATGTCTCGCTTGGCTGGCGGGCGGACATGCCCGAAGTGGCCGGGATCGACCAGCAGGCGGATGTCCTCGGCGCAGCGGCGGTGGATCTGCTGGTGACGCAGTATCAGCAAAATGAACGCGGCATCCCGAAGTCGCCAAGGATTGTGATGACTGAAGGCGTTTGGCGGGTGGCGACAGCACAAATCGAGGACTAATTATTAGTATTTCCTAATATAAACGAAGTGATTTGAGCGCCCCTAATACCCCTCAACAGCCCTGGTAAACCTGATTTGAAAAAAAGCGTCATTTGGCAGCTACTCATTGATACGGGGAACCCATCCAACGGGGTTGCAATCTTTTGATTTTCAGCACGTTAACCATTTGGAATATTATGCAGACCAGCCATTTTCGTATCTTCTTGTGGCGGCTTTCCCTTCCATCTGCAACGACCACTGGTGTCGGGGCTGGGTGCTAAAACCCCTTGAAGAGGTTATATCAATAGATTCAAGTCTGTGGCTTCGTATCAGCAAGAATGGAATTACTGAATAACGCGTCACGGAAATCTCTCATGTGTGTCGGCCTGTTGGCCAGCATCATCTTTAGCGGTTGCCACGAAAAAGTGCTTGAGCATGAGGAAGCGGTCCCCGACCTGATTCTAACCAAGCCACTCAGGCGAGATACGATCGTCAAGCGTGAGTACGTTTGTCAGATTCGTTCCTGCCGAAATATTGAAGTGCGTGCTTTGGAGCGTGGCTATTTGGAAACCGTCTTCGTCAAGGAAGGGCAGCTCGTCAAAGAGGGCGACCCGATGTTCAAGATCCTGCCACTGGTTTATCAGGCAGAATTGAAGAGTGCGGAGGCGGAAGCGCAGGTGACCAAGGTGGAATACGAAAACACCAAGCGCCTGACAGACAGCAAGGTGGTGTCTGACAAGGAGCTGGCGATGTCCAAGGCCAAATGGGAGCAAAAACTGGCGGAAGTGAACCTGGCGCAGGCTCATCTGGGCTTTACCAATATCAGTGCGCCATTTCCGGGACTGATGGACCGCCTGTATCTGCGGAATGGCAGCTTGGTGGATGAAGGGGATTTGCTGACCACGCTGTCAGACAACAGCGAAATGTGGGTGTATTTCAACGTCCCGGAAGCGGAGTACCTGGACTACATGTCGCAAGATCAACCCGAAGAACGAAAGAAAGTCTCTCTTTTGATGGCCAATGGCAAGGTGTTCGACCAGCCAGGAAGAGTGAACGTGATTGAAGCTGAGTTTAATAATCAGACGGGCACGATTCCGTTTCGCGCCGATTTCCCGAATCCAAACCGACTGCTGAGGCATGGTGAAACGGGTAACATCCGTATGACGAAACTGGCCAAGAATGCGCTGCTGGTGCCGCAAAAAAGTACGTTTGAGATTTTGGACCACCACTACGTGTTTGTGGTCGGGAAGGATGGCATCATCAAGCAGGAGCGAGTCCACGTCGTGGAAGAGGTTGAAGATCTTTTCATTATCAGCTCGGGAGTTTCTGTGGATGACAAGATCATCTTAGAAGGAATGAGACAGGCCCGTGATGGGTTAAAGGCAGGTGATTCCAAGTTTGTTGAACCGGAAGTAGCATTCAAAGATTTGAAGCTTAAGGCAGAATAAAATAACGGACCATGTTTACCAATATCCTGAAGCGGCCTGCGTTGGCCATTGTGATTTCCCTGATCATCCTGTTTTTGGGTGGACTTTCAATCGTCACATTGCCCATTTCACAGTTTCCAAACGTGGCACCCGTGTTGGTGACGGTCACGCTCGATTACCCTGGAGCTAGCGCGAAAGTGCTCGAAGAGTCCTGTCTCATTCCGCTGGAGCAGTCGATCAACGGGGTGCAGAACATGAAATACATGGTGTCCAGCGCCGCGAGCTCCGGGGAGGCGGTCATCCAGGTCTTCTTCCACATGGGCTCCGACCCCAATCAGGCGACGGTGAACGTGCTGAACCGTGTGAATGCGGTGTCATTCCGACTGCCCCCCCTGGTGGTGCGCGAAGGTATCATCGTCTGGAACTTGGCTCCGAACATGTTGATGTATGTCAACATCTACAGCAAAGACAAGAACGCGGACATGAAGTTTCTCTTCAACTACTCGTACATCACGCTGTTTCCGGAGTTGTTCCGCACACGCGGCGTGGGCTTTGTGAAGATCCTGGGAACGCGCCAGTATGCGATGCGTGTCTGGCTGAAGCCGGACCGCATGCGTGCCTACAACGTTTCATCCGAGGAGGTGATGAAGGCGCTACGAGAGCAAAGCATGATCGGATCGCCGGGACGAATAGGACGAGCGGATAGTAAGACCTCGCAATCGCTGGAGTACGTGTTGGTCTATTCAGGACGATTTAATACGGCGGAGCAGTATGGAAACGTCATCCTGCGCTCCACTGAAAGCGGCGAACTGCTCAAGCTGAAGGACGTGGCCGAAGTGGAGCTGGGCAGCGAGTTCTACGACCTTTATTCTGACCTCGATGGTGACCCGTCCGCCGCCATCATGATCAAGCAGAGTTATGGCAGTAACGCGGCAGAAGTTATCAATGAGCTCAAGGCCAAGCTGGAAGATGCCAAGCAGAAGCAATTCCCTCCTGGAATGGACTATAAAATCAGCTACGACGTCTCCAGCTTCGTGGATGCCTCCATCCATCAGGTGCTGCACACGCTGGTGGAAGCTTTCATTCTGGTGGCGTTGGTCGTGTTCATATTCCTCGGAGACTGGCGTTCCACACTGATCCCGACATTGGCGGTGCCGGTCTCTCTGGTGGGGGCCTTCTTCCTCATGCAGATGTTTAACGTGAACATCAACCTGATCACGCTCTTCGCCCTGGTGCTGGCCATCGGCATTGTGGTGGACGACCCCATCGTGGTGGTGGAGGCCGTGCATGCCAAGATGCATGGTACCTTTTTGTCGCCCTACAAGGCGACACAGATGGTGCTCCACGAAATCGCTGGTGCGGTTATCGCGATCACCCTGGTGATGACTGCGGTGTTTGTGCCGGTGACGTTCATGTCCGGCCCGGTGGGGGTCTTCTACCGGCAGTTCTCCATCACCATGGCGTCGGCCATTATTCTTTCCGGCGTCATGGCGCTCACGCTCACGCCGGTGCTCTGCGCGATGATCCTGAAGAAAACGGACCATCATCACAAGGCGCGCGGGCCGATCGCTTGGTTCCTCGGCATCTTCAACTACTGGTTTGATAAGGTCACCGATCTGTATGTGGCCATTTTGAAGCGAATTGTTCACCGTCGTCTGCTGACATTCACGGTTCTGGGAGCGGCGATGGGGGCGATCTACTTCATCAGCCAGACTCTGCCTGCTGGATTCATCCCGACGGAGGACCAAGGCATGATTTACGCCATTCTGCAGACCCCTCCAGGAACGACTCTGGAGCGAACTTATGCGAAATCACGGGAGCTGATGAAAGTCGCCAAAGAGATCGAGGGCATTCAATCAGTTTCCACGCTGGCAGGCTATGAAGTGCTTACCGAAGGTCGTGGATCGAATTCGGGCACCTGTCTGATCAATCTGGAGAACTGGGAGGAACGCCACCTGACAGCGCCGCAGATCATTGCGGAGCTCAAAGAAAAGTGCAAAGAAATCGCGGGCGTGCGCATTGAGTTCTTCGAGCCGCCGGCGGTTCCAGGTTACGGTGCGGCAGGCGGCTTTTCCCTCAGTCTGTTGGACAAGACTAACTCAGGTGACTATGACAAGCTGCAGGATGTGAACAATGAGTTCATGGAGAAGCTGGCTAAGCGCAAAGAAATCCGCGGTTTGTTCACCTTCTTCAGTGCCAACTATCCGCAGTTGGAGGTCGTCATCGACAACAAGATCGCCATGCAGAAGGGCGTCTCCATTGGCAAGGCCATGGACAACCTCGACATCATGGTAGGCAGTACCTACGAACAGGGCTTCATCTTGTTCAACCGGTTCTGGAAGCTGTATATTCAGGCCCACCCGGACTACCGCAAACTGCCGAAGGATCTGCAGGACTTGTATGTGGCCAATGACAAGGGCGAGATGGTGCCGTATTCCGCCTTCATGACGCTGGTGCCCAAGCTGGGGCTGAATGAAATCACGCGTTACAACGCCTACCCTGCCCCGAGTATTCAGGGTGCTCCGGCCGATGGCTTCAGCAGCGGCGAAGCCATTGATGCCATCAAGGAAGTAGCGAAATCGTTGCCTCGTGGCTACGACATCGCCTGGGCGGGTCTCTCGTTTGACGAAGCGCAGCGGGGCAATGAGGCCGTTGTCATTTTCGTGGTCGTGCTGCTGTTCGTTTACCTGGTGCTGGTCGGACAGTATGAAAGTTTCACCCTGCCGCTGGCGGTGATTCTTTCCCTGCCGGTCGGGGTGATGGGTTCCTTTGCGCTGCTGAAGGGCATGGGGCTGAGCAATGACATTTATGCGCAGGTGGGGCTCATCATGCTCGTCGGCCTGTTGGGCAAGAACGCGATCTTGATCGTCGAGTTTGCTCAGCAGCGATACGGCGAGGGTCTGACCATCCTTGAGGCTTCCATTGAAGGAGCCAAAGTGCGTTTCCGCCCGATTTTGATGACCTCCTTTGCCTTCATCGCGGGGATGATTCCCCTGCTCCGTGCGCATGGTGCAGGTGCGATCGCCAACAAGACCATCGGTGCCTCGGCGGCGGGCGGAATGTTTTTGGGAACGGTTATCGGATTGCTTGTCGTTCCCGGACTTTATTATATCTTCGGCACGATCTCAGCTCGCGGCAAACTTCTTCCAGATGAAGATAAGATGCCATTGAGCGAACTTGGAGAGTACGGACACGGCCATCATGAACATGCAAAACCTGAAGAACAAGCTCCTAGCATTTAATTTCGTTTGTCTAATCGTCATGGTCCAGGGGTGCTCTTCAGTGCTCCGCCGTGGTCCTTTGCCATCGAGCGATCCGCCGCTGCCGGCCAACTTTCCGGACACGGCAGGGCCCAAGAACTCTGCAGTGATCGGATGGAAGGAGTATTTCAAGGATTCAAACCTGACCTCCCTGATTGGCACTGCTTTGCAGAACAATCAGGAATTGAACATCTTGCTGCAGGAGATCGAGGCAGCGAAGGCTGAAGTGCGTGCGAAAAAAGGGGCGATTCTTCCATTTGTCAGCGCAGGCACCAGTGCAGGCTTGGACAAAGTGGGGCGTCACACACCGGCAGGAGCTGCGGAAGACAATACCGCCAACGAGATCGCAGCCGGAAGAGCGATCCCTACGAACACACCTAACTTCGTCTTCGGGGGAACCTTTGACTGGGAAGTGGACATCTGGAGAAAGCTGCGGAACGAGCGTGATGCCGCAATCCTGCGCTACCTGGGAACCCAGGAAGGGCGGAACTTCATGATCACGAACATCGTGTCAGAAATCGCTCAGACCTACTATGAACTGGTGGCGTTTGACAATCAGTTGATCATCCTCAATCGCACGATTGAGATCCAGCAGAATGCGCTGGAGGCGGTGAAGCTGCAGAAAGCGAACGCCCGGGTCACGGAACTCGCCGTGCGCCGTTTCGAAGCGGAAGTGCTGAAGAACCAAAGCCGCCTGTTCAAAATCAAGCAGCAGATCACGGTGACGGAAAACAAGATCAACTACCTGGTTGGTCGATACCCCCAGCCCGTCAAACGTAAGTCCGAGGGCTACGACCGGATGATGCTGAGTCAAATCAACACCGGCCTTCCGGTCCAACTCCTGCGGAACCGTCCAGATGTGCGAAAGGCAGAGCTGGAACTGGCGGCGACGGGACTGGATGTGAAGGCAGCAGCGGCCCGATTCTACCCTTCTCTGAGTATCGCAGGAGCGCTGGGCTTGCAGTCTTTCTCCCTGAGCTCTGCATTCAATGCGCCGGCATCGGTGATGTATGCGGCGGCGGCCAACGTGATGGCACCGTTGATTAACAGAAGCGCGATCAAAGCCAACTTCCTCGGAGCGAGTGCCCGCCAGATCGGAGCCATCTACACCTACCAGCAGACCGTGCTGAAAGCCTACATCGAGACGGTGAATCAGCTCGCGCAGATCAAAAACTATGGTCAGAGCTATGACCTGAAGACCCAGCAGGTGGCCGCGCTCAATGATTCGATCACCATCGCGGGCCAGTTGTTCTTCAATGCGCGTGCGGACTACACCGAAGTGCTCTTCACGCAGCGTGATGCGCTTGAGTCCAAGATGGACTTGGTGGAGCTGAAGCAGGAGCAGTTGAGTGCGTTTGTGAAAGCGTACAAGGCCTTGGGTGGTGGTTACAACCGGGCAGCCGGTGGCTCAGGGAACTCGACCAAAATGGCAGTGCCGCCAGCGGCTGGGGCACTGCGCGGTGGTGCCTAGGGTGATGGCTGGACCAGCTAGAACTTAGCATAACTATGCATTGGTGCTCCAAAGAGAGCGCGGCAGCGTCTTGGAGTGCGGCAAGCCTAGGCGCGACGCCGCTTTCGCAGGCTGGAAGGTGGGGTAAATAGTATCAGCGCTCTGCACCAAGCAGAAGCGTTGCTGCTTTCGCAGGCCAGATAGAGGGCTGTGGACGGACACCGCGCGACACCCCACGAAAGCGGTGCCGCCGATGCAGGCTTGCGCCGTGCATCTCTGTCACCGCACTCCAAGACGCTTCGCGCTCGCGTGGACCTTGGACCTCCTGCCGCGCACCAGCGTTTTAGAAAGCTCCATTGTGCTCTGGAGCTTTCCGTGCGCCTTGGGACATGTGAAAGCGCCGGAGGTCCGGCGCATTGATTCGCTACGCTCCCCCCTTCGGGCAGCCTCTTGCTGTCTATCTGCCTGCGGCGGTCTTCGACCCGCTGCGCTCCGGTTCCAGAACGCTGCCGCGAGAATTCACCCGCTGGTGAGTTTGAGCCTGCAGCATGCGAAGACTTCGACTGCATGGTTACGGCCTAGTCGTCAGACTGACGCTATAAAAACGCAAAGGCTCTTGTTTTGCCAGACAGGATGGCTTTGATCGTAGTCCACCATGAAACCACGACTTTTCCTTGCCGCACTTGCCCTAGCTCTTTCGATCCCTGCCTTTGCTGGTGACTTTGTGTCGCTCTTTGATGGCAAGACGCTTACGGGCTGGAAGAACCCGTATGACTGGGGCCAGATCGATATTGTGAATGGCGAAATCCATCTCACTGGCGAGAAGAAGTTTTTTGTCGTGACCGAGAAGACCTACGGCGACTTCATCTTTGAAGGCGACATTTTGTTGCCGGCAGGCCAGGCGAACAGCGGCTTCATGTTCCGTGCGCATGCCGAGAAGAACAAGGTCTTTGGTTATCAGGCGGAGGTGGATGGCGATGCGAACCGCAAGTGGAGCGGTGGATTGTATGACGAAGGACGGCGTATGTGGTTTGCATGTCCGATCAAGGGCAACCAGGAGAGCGAAGCGGCCTTCCGCGCCCGTGCAGGGGATGCGTTCAAGCGCAACGACTGGAACACTTACCGCATCGAATGCCGTGGTAAGAGTCTGAAAATTTGGCGCTTCGCTAGATTGGGTGGGTAAACGCTGAAGGGATTTTGATGTTGAGGTCTCCAGCCATCCAATAGCAGATGGCTTTGAGGTTATTGAAGTTGCGGAAGCCACGGGCACGGCGGCGGGCGGTTTGGATGATGCTGTT
>CAINGK010000210.1 GCA_903848465.1 uncultured Verrucomicrobiota bacterium | reverse complement strand
TTCGGCATCGCTACGCTCGCCTCACTCCGCAGCCCCCAATGGGGCGTGCATTGCAAGGCTAAAGCCTTTTACAGAACAGACTTTACACCCCCCGCTCGAATGCCCCAAAACTGAAGCGCGACACCTGGCTGCCCTTTGCCGAGCAGTATCCAGACATTGGAGGCGAATCATGAACCGCACGGACCGCCTCGTCTCCATGGTGATGCTGCTGCAATCACGCCGCGTGATTACCGCTGCGCAGTTGGCGGAACATTTCGAGATCACCGAGCGCACCGTTTACCGCGATCTAGCAGCACTCGGTGAAGGCGGTGTCCCCATCGTTGGGGAGCCGGGTGTGGGCTACAGCCTCATGAGTGGCTATTGTCTTCCTCCAGTGATGTTCTCGCCAGATGAAGCCTTTGCCTTCGTCACCGGCGGGCTGCTGGTCGAGCGCATGACAGATGCCTCCATGCGCGATGCGATCCGTTCCGCAGTGAGCAAGGTAACGGCAGTCTTGCCGGTGGGCCTGCAAGGCCGCGTGGATCGCTTGCGCAAAACCATGGTGATCGGCACACGCTCCCCGACCAAAGGCACCGTGCCCCTGAGCACGGTCCAGCGGGCCATGGCCGAGGGCTGTGTGCTACGACTCAACTACCAAGGCGCAGCACGCGGCGCGCCCACCGAGCGCTTGGTGGAGCCGCTGGGACTGGTCTTTTACCTCGACCACTGGCACCTCATCGCCTGGTGTCAGTTGCGTAAGGACATGCGAGACTTTCGCGTGGATCGCATCATCCGCTGCGAGACACTACCGGAGCCGATCCCACCACACCCTGATTTCAACCTCAATCAGCACCTCGCCAAGTGCATGGTACCGGAGCGCAGTGAGTTCGCGGTCATCGAAGTCCCGGAAAACCTCCTCGAAAGCGTTCGCCGCTTTTGGGGGCCGACCATCATCGAGGAACAAATCACCGGCAATCGAGCGCGCGTCCGCTTTGCCTTCCGCCCCGAAGGATTCGACTACGTGGCCCGCTGGTTGCTGAGCCTGGGCACCGATGCCGAGATCCTCTCCCCCGCAGCCCTGCGGGTCAAGGTGGCCGCACTGGCTCTCGCCACCGCAAAACATCATCAGCCAAAAAAATCGACGCGGATTAAAACACCCCTGACATAAGGGTGTCAGGGGGCGGTGCGATGATTGGCAGGTGATCGCAAAGAATTGCGATCCGCTTTAACCCTCTGCCAACACCCACCCATGAGCCAAACCAACGAACCCACCGTCTCCTTCTCCCTCACCTGCAAAAGTGCCGCCGCAGCACTCGACTTCTACACCCGCGCCTTGGGTGCCGTGGAGCTGTTCCGCCTCTCTCCCGCCCCAGGCATCGTACCGCACGCCGAGTTCATGATCGGCTCCACTCACATCTACCTCTCCGATGAGGCCCCGACAGGACACGCCTTCGCCATCCCAGAGGGTGGCATGGCCCCCTGCGGCTTTACGATCCAGGTCGATGACTGTGATCAAGCCTTCGCCCGCGCCCTCGCGGCAGGCGGCTCCCCGCTGACTCCATCACGAGATCAGTTTTGGGGCAAACGCACCGCAATGATCCGCGATCCCTTCGGCTATCGCTGGAGCTTCAGCCAGCATCTTGAAGATGTCCCGCCAGATGAGCTACACAAACGTGCGCAGGCCTTCATGAGTGGCGGCGTCTAGCCGCTTGAATGTGTTCGTTCTCTGCCAGATGGGGCACGCCACTTGGCAGAGACGAGCGCTATGACCACCCAGACAAAGCCCAAGCCCGTGCCGTAAGAACCTCAGGTGGTGCCGATGCATCGTGGACTGCGGTAGATTGGTCCCCTCTTCCTCAGCAGAGTTATTCACAATACGCCAATGTAACGTTAACAAGGTTTCCTTGACTGGATGCCCTCCGCTTTTGATGTACGGGCATGAGACGCCCTTGGATCAAGATTGAAACCTGTACGCCGGACAAGCCGGAGATTTGCAGCCTCGCCACGCAGTTGCGACTGGATGAGGATACGGTGGTGGGAAAGCTGGTCCGCTTGTGGTCATGGGCAGAAATGAACCGCATCAATCCTAACGACTTGGGAGTTACCAGAGAGTTCCTCGACAAGCTCGTTGGGCGTAAAGGTTTTGCGCTGGCGCTAGAGCAGGCAGGCTGGCTTCTCGAAACGGAAGGGAAACTTTCTTTCCGTAACTTCAAACGCCACAACAGTCCCGTAGCCCAGAACAAAGCCCTCACCGCCAAGCGAGTAGCCAGGCACCGATTGCGCAAAGCGGCCGGAAAACAAAAAGTAACGGGAAAACCGTTAGCCGATGAAGTTGCAGAAACACCCAAAGCTGAGGAATCCCCCCCACCAGTCGAGCACATTGTAGATGTTGATACCACAGATTCTTCATTGGTTATCGCTGAAGAAACAGCGGTAAACACCGAACCTGAAAGCGTACAAAACGTAACGGCGGTTGCAGAAACCGTAGCCGGGCCAACCATGGCAACGGAAGAACCAGAAGTAACTCTTGGAAAGTTAGTTGCAGATGAAGAAGTGCCGACTCCCGTGGAAGAACCCACGCAGCGCAAACGACGCGGCAAAGCAGCCGCCGAAATCATCGAACAACCGCTCCTCTTCTGATGTTCAAGCATAGTCCAGAAGCGCTCCTAGCGTTATGTTTGCGCTACACCGACACTCTTATTGAGACTTGCATAACAGACTGACATCGTTGTCTTGAAGGCCAACGGCCTTCCGTCATATAGCCCAGGCGGTGCCGAGCCTTAGCGAGTGCTCCCCTGGGTTCTGGCAGACAATCCGGGAAGCAAACCCAGTGCTCCTC
>CAINGK010000209.1 GCA_903848465.1 uncultured Verrucomicrobiota bacterium | reverse complement strand
TCCCTCCTGCGCCTCGTCTCCGCCCTGCTCTGCGAGCAAAGCGATGAGTGGAGCACCGGCAAAATTTACCTCAACATGAACTCCGCTGAACCATCCCAAACCTGATCGCCACTTTTACAGAATAAAATTTGCGCCGCCGTGGCTTTATTCGGTTGCTGTCCGGCAATATTCAGACTGAAGCTAATCAATGCAACGATGATAGGCCATGTTATTTTCTGTTTCATAACTAGGATAAAATCATGACATTGATTCATTCGTCAAGCTTCCAAATGTTTTCATTCATTTTCTAGCAGCTCGAGACAAAAGCAGAGCTTCGACAGGAAGTTGACGTTTCATTCATGCGTTAGTAAGAGCCCCCACATCATGAAATCCTTCCGCCTCAAACGCCTCTTCAACGCCAAGTCCAACCGCTGCTTCGACGTCGCGATCGATCACGGCTTCTTCAATCAGGCAGGCTTCATCAACGGTATCGAAGACATGCGCAAGGTGGTGAAGACCCTCGTCGATGCCGCACCGGACGCCATCCAGCTCACCCTAGGCATGGCCCGCCATCTGCAGGAACTCCCCGGCCGCGAAAAACCCAGCCTCGTGCTCCGCACCGACGTGGCCAATATCTACGGCAAGACACTCCCGGAAAACCGCCGCTTCAGTCTCATGATCGAAGACTGCATGCTCCAGGCCGTGCGCTATGACGCCGCCTGCGTGTGCGTGAACCTGTTCCAAATTCCTGGCGCGCCCGAGGTGCATGCCGAGTGCATTGAAAACATCCTCAAACTCAAGCCCCAGGCCGACTACTACGGCATGCCCATGATGGTGGAGCCGCTGGTGTTTCAGCCCAACGAAATCGCCGGTGGCTACATGGTCAACGGCGATGAACCCACCATCACCAACCTCGTGCGTCAGGCCGTAGAACTCGGCGCAGACATCATCAAGGCCGATCCGACCAACGACGTCACCCAATACCACAAAGTCATCGAAGCCGCCTCCGGCATTCCCGTGCTCGTGCGCGGCGGCGGTCGTGTCAGCGACCGAGAAATCCTCGAACGCACCCAGGGCCTCCTCGAACAGGGTGCCTCAGGCATCGTCTATGGCCGCAACGTGATCCAGCACCCCAATCCCAAAGGCATCACCCGTGCCCTGATGTCGATGGTGCATGACGGCGCGAGTGTCGAGGACGCCCTGGCGATGGTGTAGCGCAACCGTCTCGGTTGCTGTTCTCCGACGTAGGGCAACCGTCCCGGTTGCCTTCCCCTGCAAGCGGGACGCTTGCATCTCAAAAAGAAAGCCGGGGCCGCTTTCGCGCACCCCGGCCCCGCCGTTGTTGGTTGCGGTAGTTATTTGATGTCGCCAGCGAAGCCAGCGGCATTGAGGGCGGTTGCCAGTTCGGTCTTGGTGAACTCGCCTTCGACAGTGAATGAGGTGGCCTTGGCGACGATGTCGCTCTTGGTGATGCCAGGAACGGTCTTCACCGCATCAGCAGCGGCGACTTCGCACTTCTTGCAGCAGAGATGCACGCCGGAAACAGTGGCCTTCGTCATCTTCGCTTCGGGCTTCGCGGCAGCCGCTGGCTTGCTGGCGGATTTCGAAGCGGATTCTTCACCTTCGATTTTTCCGAAGTAGCCAGCGGCGATGATTGCATCGGCGGCTTTCTTCGCATCGCCCTTCTTCTTGGAGACGATGGTCACCGTGGTGCTCTTGTCGGGCACATCGATGGTCACACCTTCGCCGATCGAGCCAGCCTTGGTAATGCCCTTGGCACAGCTGCCGCAGCAGTTGTGCACACCCGTCATGGTGAGTGTGGTCTCAGCGCGGACAGATGCGGTGAGAGCGAGGATGGAAAGCAGAGTGAAGAATTTCATAAGCGAACACTGAGACGATACGACAAGTCGGTTTCTTTGCACAATTTAATTTTTAACGTCGAATCGCTGTCATGAATCCGCGCGCCACCAACGTGTCATGATACTCGCCGGGTGTGAATCCAGCTTCATCCAGCAGTGCGGCATACTCGCTCGTGCTGTAGCATTTCCCCTGCGTGGAATGCATCAGCAGGCATGAATACTCCGCCACATGCAGCGGTCCGGTTTTATCCGCGTTGATGAAGGCATCATGAATGATCAGCAGTCCGCCGGCAGGCAGCGCTGCATGAGAAACAGCCAGCAGCTTCTTCACTTCCGCCACGCCCCAGTCATGCAGCACGTTGGAGAAAAGATGCACATCACATCCTGCGGGCATGCCATCAAACATGTTGCCCGTCGCCACGCTCACTCGCTCCGCGCAGCCGCGTTCCTCGATCAATTTTCCCGCGATGCGGTCCACCGGTGCCTGATCATACACGATGGCCTTCATATGCGTGTGCTGCGCAGTGATCGCACACGCATAAATTCCCGAACCCGCGCCAATATCGAGCAAGCAGCAGCGCCCGGTGAGATCCAGCTTCTTGGCCAATGCCTGCGAAAGCAGCACCCCACGGCAGTCCATCGCCGCCGTAAACTTCCGCGCAAAGTCCTCCTGCTCCATCGCCTTGTGCCAGTCAAAGGCCGCCTTGTCCCCGCTCCACCCCGCCGGCTTGTCCGTCCTCAGCACTTCCAAAAAATCCCGCGCAATAGGCCGATCATGCAGCGAGGCAAAGTACGGCCGCACTTCCCACACCGGCCCCGCGCATAAAAATTCACCCGTCACCTCCGTCGTGTGAAACACCCCGTCCACATTCTCCACCCAGCCATTCGCCGCAAACAACGTCATCATCGTATCCGCAGGCCGCTCTGTGAAACCAAAGTGCTCACAGATGCCCGCCAGCGAAGACGGGTTCTTCGACAACCACGTAAAGAAATCCACACTCAACGCCGCCGTGACCATGTCCGCCCCATAGAGGCAGTCACGATAGCGGTAGATGTTAAGCGGATCAGTGAAAGGGGCGGAGGTAAGGTCGTGGGACATGGTGCCGCCAAGATTCCCAGCGGATGGCCGAAAGAAACGAAAGAAATGAAAAAAGACTTCGCCCACGCCGCCCGTTGACTTGCCTCCCATCTCCTGACAGCATCGCCCCGCCATGTCCACTCCCGCACCCAAATTCACCACCACCCACTGGCTCATCATCCTCATCGCCAGCATTGGCTTCTTGTTCGACACCTATGAGCTGTTGATGACACCCCTCGTGGCGGCTCCAGCCATTGCGGAACTGCTGAAAGTCCTCCCGAGCGATCCTTCCGTCACCGAATGGGTCGGCAAGCTCCTCTGGATCGCGGCGGTCTGCGGCGGCGTCTTTGGCCTCCTCGGTGGCTGGCTCGTCGATAAATTTGGCCGCAAGACCATCATGGCCGCGAGCATCTTTGTGTACTCCTTCTCACCGTTCTGCGCCGCCTTCGCCACTTCGCTGCCCATGTTCATCTTCTTCCGCTGCACCACGTTCATCGGCGTGTGCGTGGAGTTCGTCGCCGCCATCACCTGGCTCGCTGAAGTGTTTACTGACAAGCACCAAAAGGAAAAGTGGCTGGGCATCACCCAGGCCTGCGCCTCGCTGGGCGGCGTGCTCGTCACGGTAGTCAGCGTGTGGATCAGCAAGAACTTGGACACGCTGCCTCATTGGGGCCTGCCGGCTGGTAGCACCGGCATCGGCGCATGGCGTTACACCTTGATGTCCGGCATCCTGCCTGCCATCCCCATCGCCCTGATGCTGCCCTTCGTTCCAGAGTCCAAAGTGTGGAAGGACAAAAAAATAGCAGGCACGCTCAAGCGCCCCAGCTTCGCCGCCTTGTTCTCGTCTGAACTGCGCCGCGTAACCATCGTGACCACGATTCTCTCCGCCTGCGCCTATGGCATCGCCTTTGGTGCCCTGCAGGTCACCGTCGCACGTGTGACGCCGGGCCTCCCAGAGTTGAAGGCTGAAGGTGCTGCAATGGCCGCGCTGAAGAAAACCGACATGGAGATCAGTGCCAAACTGAAAGCTCCCGGTCTTGATGACGCCGCCAAAGCCGCGCGCAAAGCGGACATGAAAGCCAACTTCGACAAGCAGAAGCCCGTGAACAGCAAAATCAAGGCGATGAGCGACAAGCTTCAATTCCACCAAGAGATGGGCGGCCTCGCAGGTCGTGTGCTGCTGGCCTGTCTGCTCATCTGGGGCATCAGCCGCGTGAAGCTGCTCAAAGTCTTCCAAATCCCCGCCCTCGTCATTCTGCCAGTCACCTACTTCGTCCTCTTCAAAGACGGCGGCGATGCCTTCATGTGGGGCTACGCAGTCTGCGGTCTCGTCACCGTGGCTCAGTTCAGCTACTTCGGTGAGTACCTCCCCAAAGTGTTCCCCATGCATCTGCGTGGCACCGGCGGCAGCTTCGCCACCAATGTGGGTGGTCGCATGGTCGGCACCTGCATGGCCACGCTGAATACCAGCTGGCTCGCGCCAATGCTCGCAGGCGGAGCGCTTGCCGTGAAGCCCATGCACGTCGCCATGGCCGCCGGTTACATCGCCACTGCCATGGCCGTGCTCGCCTTCGTCGTCGGCTTCTTCCTGCCAGAACCGAAGTCCGAAGAAGTCTGAGCCGAGAGAGTCTGTGTCATGGCGGCGTACTCCTGCCGCCATGATTCGCTCTCTCCTCACCCTCGTCGCTTGCCTCGCCGCCTTCTCCCTCCACGCGGAGGACAAAGACGACGGCAAGCTGCGCATCATCGTCTTTGGCGCTCATCCCGATGATGCGGAATACAAAGCTGGCGGCACAGCCGTAAAATGGGCACGACTGGGCCATCATGTGAAACTGGTCTCCGTCACCAATGGCGACATCGGCCACTGGAAAGAAGCCGGTGGCCCGCTGGCACAGCGACGCTCCGCAGAAGTGGCGGCCTGCGCCAAAAAGCTCGGCGTCACATCCCAGGTCCTCGACATTCACGATGGTGAACTCATGCCCACGCTGGAAAACCGCAAGCTCATCACCCGCGTCATACGCGAGTGGAGGGCGGACATTGTCATCGCTCACCGCCCTTGGGATTATCACCCCGACCATCGCTATGTCGGCGTGCTGCTCCAGGATGCCGCCTTCATGGTCACCGTCCCCTTCATCGTCCCTGACGTGCCGTATTTGAAAAACAATCCGTTGTTTCTCTATTCCAGCGACGGCTTCCAAAAACCCTACCCCTTCACGCCAGACATTGCCGTGAGCGTGGACGATTCATTCGACCAAAAACTCGACGGCCTCCACGAACTCACCTCCCAGGCCTACGAAGGCGGTGCCAGCGGCTCCGCCGAACACGTCGAAAAGGAAGTCCCACCCGCCAGCAACGAAGCTGCCCGCCGTGCCTGGTTGAAACGCTTCTGGGGCGCCCGCCAGAGCAGCGAAGCCGAGAAGTATCGCGATCTGCTGGTAAAACTCTACGGACCCGAAGCCGGCAAAGCGGTGAAATACGCAGAAACCTTCGAGATCTGCGAATACGGCCGCCGCCCCAGCGCCGCCGAGATCAAACAGCTCTTTCCATTCTATCCCGCTCAGTGAGTGATCAGAGAACAGATTCAATCTCTGCCACCTCTGCATCTTTGCCCCTCTGCGGCAAACCGAGCACCCTTAGGCTCGGCATGCCGGAATTGAGTTCTGCGAATCGCTATACCCCTTAGTCAGGCCAGCCTGCGACATGACGTTTGCAGTGGCAATGCGCCCGGAAACGGCTATGAACACGGCCCACTCATCCGTACGACCATGCAACCGACGCCCGCAGCCCCAGAACATTCCGAGTCCGAACTCCTTCAATTCCGCCGCGAAAAGCTCGACGGACTGGTGAAGGCCGGACTGGACCCCTTCGGCGGCCGCTTTGACACCACCCATCAGCCCGGCGCGCTGAAGGCAGACTTCACGGAAGCACTCGATGTCCGCGTCGCCGGCCGCATTCTCTCCCGTCGTGAGATGGGCAAGGCCACCTTCTTCGACCTCGGCGACATCACCGGCCGCATGCAGTGCTACCTCAGCAAAGGCGACGTCGGCGACGAAGCCTACGTCCAGTTCAATCAGCTCATCGACATCGGCGATTTCGTCGGCGTGGAAGGTTTCACCTTCATCACCAAGCGCGGCGAAAAATCCATCCACGTCAAAAAGCTCACCCCCCTCTCCAAGGCCCTGCGTCCCCTGCCCGACAAATGGCACGGCGTGACCGACAAGGAGATCAAGTACCGTCAGCGCTACCTCGACCTCATTTCCAATGACCGCAGCCGCGAAATTTTCGTGACTCGCAGCAAGATGGTCGCCGCCATCCGCAGCTACATGCAGGAGCGCGGCTTCCTCGAAGTCGAAACCCCGATGATGCAGGACGTCCCCGGCGGTGCCGCTGCCAAGCCCTTCGAGACCTTCTTCCACGCACTCAATCAGCAGATGTTCCTCCGCATCGCGCCGGAGCTCTATCTGAAGCGCCTGCTCGTCGCTGGTTTCACGCAGATCTTTGAACTCAACCGCAACTTCCGCAACGAAGGCCTCAGCCGCCGTCACAATCCCGAGTTCACCATGCTCGAAGCCTACTGGGCCTACGCCGACTTCGAAAAAATGGCCGATCTCGTCGAAGGCATGATCTGCCACCTCGCCGAAAACTTCTGCGGCGGTCTCAAGATCGAGCACAAGGACGAAGAAGGCGCCGTCACCAAATCCATCGACCTCTCCCACCCATGGCGTCGTGCCCGCTACACCGACCTCCTCAAAGGCGTCGATCCAAAATGGTACGAATACACGCCCGAGGAGCGCAAAGCCCGCGCCAAGGAACTCGGCGTCGAGATCGGAACCAACTTCGAAGACTACGAAGTCACCCAGCACGTCTTCGAGCGCCTCATCGAAGCCAAGCAGTTCGATCCCCTCTACGTCACCCATTGCCCGAAAGAACTCGTGCCTCTGGCCAAACAGAACGCCACAGACGACTCCATCGTGGACGTGTACGAACTCATCATCAACGGCCAGGAAATCAGCCCCGGTTACTCCGAACTGAACGACCCCATCGTCCAGCGCGAGCGCCTCGAGCACCAAGCCGGCGAAGAGACCCAAAAGATCGACGAAGAGTTCATCCTCGCCCTCGAACACGGCATGCCCCCTGCCGGCGGCATCGGCATTGGCATCGACCGCCTCATCATGATGCTCACCGGTGCCGAGAGCATCCGCGATGTGATCTTGTTCCCGCAGTTGAAGCGGAAGGACTAAATTCATCTGGCTGTCCGGGTCGCGAACGCCAGAGTGATGGCATGAAAGTTTTCGTCCTCGCTCTCATGGCTGCGTCTGCCACATCGCTTTGGTCAGCCACGCCGGAATCCGCCGCACAGGCGGTGAACTCTCTGGGGCTTGACCTGCACCGGCAGATGCCGAAGGAGGGCAATCTTTGCCTGTCGCCGTACTCGGTTCAGTCAGCTCTGGCAATGACCTACCTGGGTGCCAGCGGTGCCACGCAGGAGGAAATGGCCCGCGTGCTGCATTACCCAACGGACAAAAAGGTTGTCGGTGAATCCTTCGCCGCGCTGGAGCAGTCGCTGGAAGAGGCTCGTAAGGCTTCCGAAAAGATCGTGGCAGAGGCGAAACAAAATGGTGGGCCAAGCGAAGCCCTGACACTGCGCGTGGCCAACCGGCTCTTCGGGCAAGAGAGCTATGCGTTTCGCCCTCCATTCCTCGCGGAGGTGAAACAATACTTTGGCGCGCCGCTGCAGCCCGTGAATTTTAGCAAAGACCCAGCCGGGGCGACACGAGAGATCAATGACTGGGTGGCCAAGCAGACAGAAAACAAAATTCGTGATTTGATCGCTGATACGCTGTCCAAGGACACCCGGCTGGTGCTGGCAAACGCGCTTTACTTCAAAGCCGCCTGGGCTGCTGAGTTTGCCAAGCAGGCGACATCGCCGCAGCCATTTCATGTGAGCGGCGGCAAGCCAACCATGGATGTGCCGACGATGCAAACCACCAAGAACATGCGCTATTTCAATGGCGGTGGCTTCCAGGCTGTCACGCTGCCCTATGTGGGAGAGCGTCTGCATTTCCTGCTCATCGTTCCAGACAGTGTTGATGGTTTGCCGGCGGTTGAGGCCAAGCTCACTCCAGATCTGTTGCTCGCCTGCTCAAAAGCCGAAAGCCGCGAAGTCATCCTGCATCTGCCCAAATTTAAAATCACCCCGCCCACGGTTCAACTTGGCGAAATGCTACAAAAATTGGGCATGACCACCGCCTTCGACAGCCCACGCGGCAGCGCTGATTTTGACGCCATGGCCCCCAAGCGCCCGGAGGAGTATCTCTACATTTCAAAGGTGTTTCACAAGACCTTCCTGGAGCTTGACGAAAAAGGCACCGAGGCTGCCGCAGCGACGGCAGTGGTAATGCTTCGAGCCTATGCTGTGATGGAGCCAAAGCGCCCCAAACCCATCGAACTCAAAGCGGACCGTCCCTTCGTCTTTGCTATCCAGCATGCGGAAAGCGGTGCCTGCCTGTTCCTGGGGCGTGTGAATGATCCGCGCTGATCGCTTTTTGCTCCTGCATCCAGACGCGAGATCGTCTTTGACACTGCTGTCCGCGCATTCCATTTCACCAGGTGATTCCACTCGACCTTTCCCTCGCTGAAGTTCCCCGCATGCCCGCGAATGCGGCGCGTCTGCTGGGCAAGGAGGGAGTGAAGACAGTGGCAGATGTGGTCGCTTTGTTGCCGTTTCGGCATGAGGACCGGCGGCAGATGCAGGCACTGGCGTTTCAGGCAGGGCTGGTGCCGACGTGTCATCATGTGCTGATCACTAAGACGGG
This sequence comes from uncultured Verrucomicrobiota bacterium, assembly GCA_903848465.1. Taxonomy (GTDB): domain Bacteria; phylum Verrucomicrobiota; class Verrucomicrobiia; order Verrucomicrobiales; family Verrucomicrobiaceae; genus Prosthecobacter. The sequence continues at coordinate 4,798 of CAINGK010000209.1, read as the reverse complement.
GAACAAATTTTTCGGTAGGGCAGGTGTGTTTGAAGCGGTGGTGAGGCATGCGACAGGACTGCTGGGGCAGCAGCTCACACTGAAGTGGTGGAACATGCCCTTCATGAGCCGGGTGCTGGCCGAAGGGCAGGAACTGATCGTCTATGGCATCATCAAGGACACGAAGGGCCGGCTGAGTATGGCGCACCCGGAGTATGAGATCGTCAAAGGGGGCGTGGATGACGATGCGGAGCAGATTCACACGGGGCGCATCACGCCGATCTACCGCCTGAAAGGGGCGATGACGCAAAAGGCACTGCGAGTCGCGGCGTGGCATGTGCTGCAAGCGCTGCCGGAGTCCTTCATCGAAGATTTGCTGCCTACGCCGAGCGGAGAAGGGGAGTTTGCGGGGCTGTCGCGTTCCAAGGCACTGCGCGAGGTGCATTTCCCTTCCAGCATGGAAAGCCTGGAGCAGGCACGGCGCTATCTCGCTCTGCAGGAGTTCTACGGCTACCAGCTTCGCGTGGCACGGCGGAAGCGGCGGGTGATCGAGTCTGGCGGACGCAGGCAGGCAGGCACGGGCGAACTGTTGCGGGATTTTTTCAACGAGCTGCCATTTCAACTCACCACGGCGCAGCAGCGTTGTTTGGATGAAATTCATCACGACATGGCTTCGGGCAATCCGATGAACCGCCTGCTGCATGGAGATGTGGGCAGCGGCAAGACGGTGGTGGCGTTCGCAGCCATGCTGCGTGCGGTCGAATCAGGCCGGCAGGCGGTGCTGATGGCTCCAACGCAGATTTTGGCGGAGCAGCATGCGCGCAATGCGCGTAAATGGCTGGAGTCCTTGGGCCTGCGCGTGGCATTGCGCACGGGATCGAAGCGCGAGGATGGGGATGGGGTGGAACTGCTGGAGAGGAGCGCACGCGTCCCGCGTGCTGTTTCCCGCGTCTCGCGGGAAACTCACCCAGCGTCCTCGCAAGAAACTCGCTACTCCCGCCGACGATTGCCGCACTTTGAGCGTCCCTGGGCGAAGTATTTCATCACTTTCAGCACTGCCGCTCGTCGGCTGCTGCCTGAGAAGGCAAGGCAGATCGTGCTTGAAGCGATTCGCCACTTTCACGGGAATCGCTACCATTTGTATGCCGCTTGTGTGATGCCCGATCACGTCCACATGCTTATAGAACCGGCGGTTTGTGAACTGGAGCCGGGCACCGATACCCCGGTATTTCATCGGCTCACGGACATCCTGCATTCACTGAAATCTTTCACGGCACATGAGATCGTGAAGGCGGGATGGCCGGATCAACGAGTGTGGGAGAAGGAGTCATTTGATCGTCTGATTCGTTCGGAGGCAGATTTGCGGGAGAAGTTTGAGTACATCATCGGGAATCCGCAGGAGGCGGGGCTGGTGGGGCCGAAGGAAGATTATGCGTGGTCATGGTGCTCTGGGGACGGTGATCTGCGAGACGCAGAGCACAGCACGCGGGACGCGTGCGCTCCAGCCGTGCGCGGCCCGGAAATCGTCATCGGCACCCATGCGCTGCTGCATGACGCGGAACTGATGCACAACACGGGGATCGTCGTCATTGATGAGCAGCACAAGTTTGGCGTGGCGCAGCGCGCGAAGCTGATCCGCAAAGGGGATACCCCTGACGTGCTGGTGATGACGGCCACGCCGATCCCGCGCACGCTGACGCTGACGATTTACGGGGATCTGGAAGTCTCCACCATTGACCAGAAGCCTCGCGATGGAGTGAAGATCATCACGAAAGTGCGGCCCAAAACCAAGCTAAAGGAGGCGGCAAAATTCCTGCGCGAGCAGATCGAGGAAGGTCGGCAGGGGTACATCGTGTATGCACTCATTGATGAATCGGAGAAGCTGGACGCGGGTGCCGCGACGAAGGGACATGAGGAGTGGTCCAAACTGCTCGCACCGTGCGAGGTGGGGCTGCTGCATGGGAGGATGAGCGCGGAAGAGAAAGAGGAGGTGATGAAACGCTTTCGTGCGGGCAAGTTGGACGCGCTGGTTTCGACGACAGTGATCGAAGTAGGCATTGATGTGCCAAACGCGACGGTGATGTTTATTCATGACGCGGGCCGTTTCGGGCTAGCGCAGTTGCATCAGTTGCGTGGACGCATCGGTCGTGGGGCACATACCAGTTACTGTGTGCTGTTTGTGGATGACAAGGATGCGGAAAACCGCCAGCGGCTGGCGATCATGGAGGAGACGAGCGATGGCTTCCAAATCGCCGAGGAAGATCTGCGGCGGCGTGGTCCAGGGGATGTACTGGGGCATGCCCAGAGTGGGCAGGCACCGCTCTTGTTTGGCGAACTGCTGGCAGATACCCGGCTCGTGCGCCTAGCGCGGCAGCTTGCCGAACGGACACTGGATGAAGACCCGCAGTTGCTGCGTCCAGCTTTGGCGGTGTTCCGAGATGAGCCGGTGGTGGCGGAAAAGGCGCAGGCGATGATGCAGTGATTCGGATTGATTAACCTTGTTTAAGGCAAGGTTTAGTTAAGCGGCCTTGACTATTGAGGGTTTTACCCGGTCAGTACTCAGCGTCATGCATCCCCTTGCTCCCAGTTGCGCGCCGATAGCGCTCATGGACCAAACCGAAGTCGTTCGTAAACGGCATCGGCGTGGCAGGCCGAGCATTATGACGGTGGCCCGTGTAGCCATTGTGTCTGTGGCTGCTTTGGGAGTCACTGCGTTCGTGTTGTGGTTGAAGCAGGAAACACCGCATCCTCGGGCGGCCATTGCTATCCGTGAATCGCCGCTCGTGCAGGCACGGAGCTTGAAGTCGCCGTTGCAAACAGTGCAATCATCCGTGTTGGCCTACGGGTTGAAGAAAGATCTCGTGTCGGCGCCTGCTCCCCAGGTGGTGCAGCCACCACCGGCCAAGGCACCTGTGGTGAACCGGGTGCTGCCAGTGTGGTTGTTGTCTGACATTCCTGAATTTGCGGAGACAAAGAATGCCGGGCTTTCGCCTGCGCAGACGATTGAGCAATTGCGGCAAAGCCTGCGGGAGTCCGGTGCCCGGCAGATGGGGCACGCGGTGCGCTTTGCGATGTTGAACTTGGCCGAGTTGCTGGCCATGGAGCCCAAAGCCTGGGCGGTGAGCTTGGAGTCGCCCGCCGCAAGCGAGAACCGTGCCTCGTCGATGCTGCTGACATTCTATCTTACCTATCTGGATCGCGCAGGGGATGGGGCGAGTGTGAAAGCACTGCTGCGGGCTATGGAGAAAGGCATGTCTGAGGAGCATGCAGTGCGTGAGTTCATCCTGGCAGGGCGCAGTGTGGCCGAACTGGAACGAGAAATGGGGAAGGCGTTTGCGGATGCTGGAGTGGATCTGCAATTCACGCGGCGCGGTGGTCTAGCCATGAGGCCGTGACGAATTCCAGGGGAGAATCCTTTTGCCCCGTCTGGTTTTTGCCTTAAATGCCTGCGCATCAACCATGAAAACTTCCTGGCCCATCCGCCTAGTGCGTGCGCTATTCTTTGCGTTCTCCGTTTTCATCGGCATCGCGATCGCCTTGGGTTTGGATCAGGAGGCCTGGGTCGGGGCAGTGAGCGGCGCGGTGTTTATGGGTGTTTTGATGGTGCTGGATGTGCTGCTGGCGCACTTCACTTTGCGCGATTTCTCGCATGCCACGCTGGGGCTTGCGGTGGGACTGTTCTGCGCCTGGCTGATCACGCGCATCGGCGTGTTTCAACTCGCGTACTTTCAAAATCACGAGGAGGGCGCAGCGCTACAAAACGTCGCAGAGATCTGCATCTACGGCACGCTGGCGTTTTTTGGGGTTACGTTTGCGCTGCGCAGTGACCGTGACCAATTTGCCTTTCTGATTCCCTACATCCGGTTCCGCCGAGATGGTTCCGAAGGTGAGCCGCTGTTGCTGGACGCAAACGTGGTCATGGACGCGCGGCTGTCGGGTGTATTCGCCAGCGGTTTTCTAAGCGGTGCCGTGGTGGTGCCACGCTGTGTTTTGGACGGCCTCCAGCAGTTGGCAGACTCTCCCGAGGCCGCACAATCCCTGCGGGGCAGGCGTGGTATCGAGATGATGGAAAAACTGCGTACCAAGCCGGAGATGAAGGTTTCCATTCATGAAGACGGCGTGTCCGATGCTCCAGTGGAGGTGCGTCTGGTGACGTTGGCACGTGAGCTGAATGCCCGCCTGCTGACCAATGATGACAATCTCGCCAAGGTGGCCCGGCTGCGCGGCATCACAGTGCTCAGTCTGCGTGAACTGGCCTCAGCTCTGAATCCAGAACTCAGTGTGGGAGATGAACTGCGGCTGCCGCTGACCAAGCCCGGCAAGGATAAGCACCAGGCGGTGGGTTACCTGCCAGACGGGGCCATGATCGTCGTGAATAACGCCGCTGCACAGATCGGCCAGACGGTGGATGTGGTGGTTTCGGGCACCCTGCCGACTAGCGCAGGACGGTTAATTTTTGCCGAGATTAAACCGGCCGCGTGACCAGCCACCCCGCCGAGCGGGCGAAGCACAGCAAGTCAAACGTGGCATACTTTAAGCGCCAATCTCATGGTTTGGTGTTTGGGAACCTCAGGCTCCGTTAATCTACTTCATTGAATTCCTATAAAGGATGTCGAGTTGTCTCACATTCCTCCACAGCGGCAGCAACGAAGCTGAATTTGGAAATGGATTGATCTCTGCTTAGAGCCTGTCCGGCAAAAAGCATGAGCTGCTATAAATGGGTGAGAGCCCTGAGGTTGAGATTGATCATGGCAAGATAGACCAAGGACTCGTGATGACGCGGGTTGCGTTCATGATCGCGGTTGAGCCTGCGGCATTT
>CAINGK010000208.1 GCA_903848465.1 uncultured Verrucomicrobiota bacterium | reverse complement strand
CGGCATCGCTACGCTCGCCTCACTCCGCAGCCCCCAATGGGGCGTGCATTGCAAGGCTAAAGCCTTTTACAGAACAGACTTTACACCCCCCCACCCTTCACCACACCTCTCCAGCACAATGACTGACTACACCGGCCTATATGTTCAACGCCTCAGTGATGGCACCATCTTCAATGTCCAAGTCGCTGATCCAAACGGCCACGAAATTGGATTAACGACTGAACAGTATGTCCAGCGCCAGATTCAACCACCGCTTGACGAGTTGCCCACCAAACCCTGACTCGACACGTTGAGCCCTACACAGAAAAAACGTCCGCCGTTACCGCAATCCTTTTGACCCGATGACCGGGCCAGATAACCACAAACCAAACATACAAGACAATGACTAGAATGACGACACCTACCACGTTGAGTGAACAGCCCTCCACGAGCGAGTTTCACCTTCCTGCTTATGACTGGAACAAACAAACACGACATGACACGATTACGGCAGGCAAGCATACCTTCAACTCAATACAAACCTTCGACGGCAAGGGCCAGCCAAAAGATTCACAGAACGATTCGAATGATTAAATTCCAAACGGGACGGCGGCTACCGCCGCCGCCCCGTTTTTTGTCATGCTCTTGATCCTCACAAACAGTATCGACGGAACCTCCGACGAGATCGTTCGCCGGGTAGGCACTGCAAAGGTCTTTCGTTTTAACATCGATCTTTGGAGAGAGTATGAGATTCACATGGACGCCAATGGATTCACCCTTAGCGATCCCACGGGCAGGCAGTGCATTTCCTCCGAACTGAAGTCCGTTTATCTTCGGAAACCGACCTTTGACGACCCCTTGTCTATTCCAGAAGGGGGATGCTCCGAAGGATGGCTAAGATCACAAATGAGCTACTTTCTTCAAGAGCTTTACAACCAGTGCAGAGAAATGGGACTCGTAAGACTGGTCGAGAAGGGGGCGCAAAACCGTTTTGGGAAGTTTAGCCAACTCCGCATGGCATCGCGATACTTCCAGGTTCCCCAGTGGGCGTATGTTCGCACGGACTCGTGCTCAAACCTGATTCCCTCTCCTTGTATAACAAAGCCGCTGACCGCAGACTTCGTGGAGAACTACAGAGTGATGTTTACGCGGACAGTCAACCCTGACGAGCTAGACCATTCCTACCCCTGGCTACTTCAGGAAGAGATACGCGCCACCCACGATGTGACTGTTGTATTTGTTGCCGGACGTTGTTTTACTTATTCACTTGAGAGGAGTTCATTTGAGGGAGTGGATTGGCGAAAGCATATAAACAGAGATGAGCTGGTTTGGCGGGCACAGAAGCTTCCCATAGAACTTGAGGAGAATATTCGTTCATATATGAATGAAGCAGGATTGGAGTTTGGACGGTTGGATTTCCTCCAGGCTTCGGATGATTATTTCTTTTTGGAAGTGAATCCCAACGGGCAATGGGCTTGGCTTGACGAAGACGGAAGCCATGGTGTTTTCGATGCCATAGTCACGGAACTGACCGCTGGATGGAACACCGCAGAAGCCGAACAAGGGCGCTGCTGGACAACGGGAGGGGCGCTTGGTGTCATATCGAAGCCAGCCGTAATTTGAATGTCACCCGCTTCGGCCATGGTTTGCGCCGCCCCTCCCGTGCCAGAGCTTGAACGTTCGGCCAAAATGGAGCACTGGATATGCCTGATCTGAGAGAATTCCTACAAGAGCGAATATCGGCGTATCTTGAGAGTGCCCCTGAAGCAATCGTTAGCGATACCTACCAAGATTCGCTGTCTTCAGCGGGCAGACTGTGGCAGGGAGGCTGCATGAAAGTGGAACGACTCAAATATGTGATCTGGGCGGTGGATATGAACCGCGCGGTGAATTTTTATGCCACCGTCTTTGGCGGTGCGATCCTGAAGCAGAACGACATCATCAGCGAGGTGTCGATCTGTGACGGCATCATTGGCATTCATGGCGGTGGTGAAGGGGGGCGTACCTGGACTGGGCTTAGTTTTCAGGTGGCCGATGTCATTGAGGGGGCGCGTGAAATTGTGGCCGCAGGTGGTCAGCTCACGCGGGAGCCGCAGCCTGAGAATGGTGAGCCGCCGCACTTAGCTATGTGTGTGGATACTGAGGGCAATGAGATCATGCTGACGCGTAAACGCGCGCATTGATCGACTAGGCGTGGGGGAGATCGGCACCGATTGCTTCGCGCACATGCCGAAATCCATCTTTGGCCAGTAGGCTGCAAAGCCCCTGGTTGATGCGTGGGATGACGCCGGGGCCTTCATAGATGAGGGCGGTATAGATTTGCACGAGCGAAGCACCGAAGCGGAGTTTGCGGTAGGCATCGGCTGCGGTGAAGACGCCGCCGGTACCGATGATGATGTGGCGCTGGCGGTTCATCCGCGTGGCGAGGCCGGCGATGCAGCGGTTGATCAAGTCTTCGACGGGTTTGCCGGAGACGGCTCCAGGCAGATGCTCCCATTCGCTGTGGGGTGTGGTGAGGCGCAGGGTGTCGGGTTTGCCGGGCGGGAGATTGAAGGAAAAGCCGCGCACGAAGTCGAAGGCGTCCACTTCCGCCAATAGTCGCTCGTGTTCTGCCGGGTCATCACGGGGCGCGACTTTCAAAAAGACGGGGCAGGTGAGGTCGAGCGGTTTCAGCAAGTGCAACAGGCGGGTGATGTTGCCGGGCTGGGCGAAGAAGTCCTTGCCGCCGACGGCATTGGGGCAGCTCAGGTTCAGCATTAGATAACCGGCATGGCGATGCAGCAGCGCGACACTGCGCTCATAGTCGGCGAGAATGGCTTCGTCACTGCATGCGGGAGCGGCGGGGCCGTAGTTGGTTTTAACGATGTTCACGCCGAGTGGAATCCGCATGCGATGTGCGGCAAGTCGGGGCGCGACGACCTCTGCGCCCTCGTTGGGCAGGCCGTAGTTGACGATGATGGCCTGATCTTGCGGCAGCCGGAACAGGCGCGGCTTTGGGTTGCCCAGCGACGGCTGCGCGGAGATGGAACCGATCTCGGCAAACGCGAATCCCAGGTGATCCAGCATGCGCAGGGCGCGCCCGCTTTTGTCCCAGCCAGCAGCGAGGCCGATGGGGTGGTCGAGCCGCAGCCCCGCGACCTCGCACTGCAGCTCGGGTGCGGTGAATTCCAGGCAGGCCCGGGTGAGCTGCGGCACCCAAGGTAGCGCTCCTGCGATGCGACACGCCTCAATCGTCCCATGATGAGCGGTTTCTGCGTCGAGCTTGAAGAGCAGGGGACGAATCAGGGTGGAGTAGAGGGACATGAGGAAGGGGGGCGGCAGGCTCTCGATTCTATCGCGCCGTGCTAGGATGTCCAAACGCGTTGCAATTGCCCCCATTTGGGCCATTCATCACTCCCGCCCAAGCCCCATGACCCCCAAGATCGACCCCGCCCTGCATCGCGACAAAAAACCGGAATGGATCCGCGTGACTCTGCCGCGTGACCCGAAGTTCTGGAGCACCAAGGGGCTGATCACCGATTTGAAGCTGCACACCGTCTGCGAAGAGGCGCAATGCCCGAACCGCTGGGAGTGCTGGAGCCAGGGTTCGGCGACGTTCATGATCGCCGGCGACCGCTGCACGCGTGCCTGCGGGTTCTGTGCGGTCAAAACGGCCAAACCCTTTGCACTGGAAGCCGATGAGCCGCAGCGTGTGGCCGAGGCGACGAAACGCATGGGCTTGAATCACATCGTCATCACCGCCGTGGCGCGCGATGACATGAAGGACGGCGGCGCGGAACACTTTGCCCGCACCATCGAAGCCGTGCGTGAAGCCGTGCCTACGATCACGATTGAGATTCTCGTGCCTGATTTCAATGGCAAGGACGACGCGCTGGAAGTCGTGATGAAGGCGAAGCCTCATATCTTCAATCACAATCTCGAAACCGTGGAGCGCCTGACGCCGCTGGTGCGCAGCCGGGCGATGTATCACCGCAGCTTGCATGTGTTGAAGCGTGCGAAGGCGATGGCGGAAGAACTCGGCACCAAGTGCGCCACGAAGAGTGGTCTCATGCTCGGACTCGGCGAGACCGAGACGGAATTGTTTCAAGCGATGGATGACCTGCGTGAGCATGACGTGACCGTGCTGACCTTGGGCCAGTATCTGCGCCCCTCACCCCAGCATCTGCCGGTGATCGAGTACGTCCACCCGGACACGTTTGAGAACTACAAGCAGATCGCCTTGAAAAAGGGGTTCCGCCACGTGGCGAGTGCGCCGCTGGTGCGCAGTTCGTACCACGCTTCGGATTTCAAGCCTGAGCTGGATCTGGAGTAAAGGCGGGTGAGGACTCCCGCAGCCCATGGATAACCCTATCAAAGGAAAGTGGTACTTTGGTGCTAGGTATGCATACCGCCGCGCCTAGCATTAGGCGTAGCACAACGGAAAGCGGGTTGCGTGAGCGGCAATTCGAGTTCTGTTCGTGGACCCCCAACCTAACACCATGTCCATTCGTCCTCCCGCCGAAGCCTACGAGAAAGTTCCGACTGTCATTTTCCCAGACTCCGCCAAAGCGGCCAAGACGCTGGCGCAGGAAGTGAAACTGCTGATTGAAACGAAGAACAAGGCAGGAAATCCTGCGGTACTGGGGATGGCAACGGGATCGACACCGGTGCCGTTTTACCGTGAACTGATTCGTCTGCACAAAGAGGAAGGGCTGAGCTTTAAAAACGTCATCACCTTCAATCTCGACGAGTACTACGGCCTCAGCTCTGACCATCCTGAGAGTTACTCGATGTTCATGGCGGAGCAGTTGTTTGACCACATCGACATCCCGAAAGCGAACATCAATCTCCCTAGTGGCACGGTGCCGGGAGATCAGGTTTTCAACCATTGCCGAGAGTATGAAGAGAAGATCGAAGCCGTCGGCGGCATCGATCTGCAGATTCTCGGCATCGGCCGGACGGGCCACATCGGCTTCAATGAACCCGGTTCCAGCCGTGATTCACTCACTCGCCGTATCACGCTGGACCGCGTGACACGCCAGGATGCCGCGAGCGATTTCCGTGGGGAGCAGAATGTGCCGCATTTCGCCATCACTATGGGGGTGGGTTCGATTCTGCGGGCGAAAAAGCTGGTACTCATGGCTTGGGGCGAAAACAAAGCCGTCATGGTGGCCAAAGCCGTTGAAGGGCCGATGACTGAGGTCATTTCTGCCTCATTCTTGCAGGACCACCCGGATGCGCGGTTTTTCATCGATCACGGTGCTTCCCGCGAACTCACCCGCATCAAACTGCCCTGGCTCGTCGGTCCGGCATCCTGGACACCGCGTGAGACTCGCCGAGCGATGGTGTGGCAGGCCTTCAAGATCAAGCGACCGATTTTGAAGCTCGTGGATGAGCACTACAATGAAAACGGCCTTTCCGATCTGCTGTCCGAGCAGGGGCCGGCCTACCAGCTCAACATCCGCATTTTCAACCAGTTGCAGCACACCATCACCGGCTGGCCGGGCGGCAAGCCTGATGAGGACGACACATACCGCCCGGAGCGTGCGCGGCCCTATCCGAAGCGCTGCTTGGTCTTCAGTCCGGAGCCGCAGGATGCCATCACTGGCATGGGGGGCACGATTGATCGAATGGTCGAACAGGGGCATGACGTGCGCTTGATCGCGCTGACTTCTGGCAGTCTGCGTGTGCCGGACAGTGAGGCGGATAAATTTGCCGAAACCCTGCTCGAACTGGCCTCCAATGCGGCCAATCCTGCTACGTGGGGTGCCCAGGTGGCCTATGCGCGGGAAGCGCTGAGCTTGCTGGAGGCCAAGGGGGAATTCGGTGAGGATTCGCCGCTGCTGCGGCAGCTCAAGGGCCTGATCTTGCGCGGTGAACTGCGCGATGCGGCCCACACGGTGGGGCTGGCCAACGACCGCGTCACCTTTGTGGACCTGCCCTTTTATGAGCAGGGCCGTTACCGCCGCTTCAAGAGCACGGAGGAAGACAACAAGGCGCTGGTGCGTCTGCTCATGGAGCACAAGCCCCATCAGATTTACATCACAGGAGACGCTGCCGATCCATCGAGTGTGGCGGGCATTTGCTTCCGCCTGCTGGTGGCTGCCTTGCAGGCGTGTGCTGGCGAGGAGTTCGCGGGTTCGTGCAGCGTGTGGTTGTACCGTGGTAAAGAGCGTCCGCTGGAGTCGCACGAGATCGACATGGCGATTCCGATGAGCCCCTTGCAGATTGAGCGCAAGGCCAACGCCATCTCACGCTACGGTGCCCTGTCTTCTCTGGAAAAAGAAGCCCCAGAGACCAATCGCGAAAATGCGCGGCTGTATGATGCGCTCGGTCTAGCCGAGTATGAGGCGATTGAGACCTTCCAGCGCTGGCGCCGGGCTTAAACTTTTTTCAATCAAACTGCCACCGCGAGTTTCGCATCTCGGTAAGTGCATTTCCCCAGCCGTCGAAGTTCATCACAATGGGCTTCGATGCGCATGCTCTTCATGCTCGGTTGGAACCCCAACCGCCGCGTGATGCAGTCATGCAGCAGGGCAGTGTGGTCATCCTCAAACTCCACCACTCGATCACAATCGAGGCAGATGAGGTGATTGTGCTGGGGTTTGTCGAGGAAATTGGGGTCGTAGTAGGTCTGGTCACGGCCTAGATCGACTTCGCGTAGCAGCCCGCACTCCACCAGCAGAGTTAGGGTGCGATAGACGGTGGCCCGCGAAACGGTGCTGTCGAGCTTGCGCGCCTTCTCCAGCAGTTCCTCTGCTTTGAAGTGGTCATCGGTGGCAAAGGCAGCCTCGACAATGACATCCCGCTGCTTGGTGCGGCGCAGTCCTTGGCTAGCCAAGTGTGTTTCCAAGCGTTGAGTGATACGTTCGTCCATGTGGTGGAGAGGTTAGCCACTGCGGATGATCGCGCAAGGCGGTGCTTTTTTTGAAGAGGTTGGCGGCGATACGACCTATTTTAGAGTGTCGGCGTGAAAAAATGCCGCATAAACCTGGGCTGGTCTATGATTCAGTTCATTGTTAAGCAATGATTTAGGTGAATTTGAAGGTCTTCAATCTGGGGGGCAGAGTGAAGGCGAATTTCCAATATAAATGCATTAAGCGTTCAAATAATTTAAAATAATTATGGATTTTATTGTTAATATTGATAAAATTACTCAGACTGCCTGATTCCAAGCATGCCTTTACCATTCTCATTCTCTACGCAACGCCAAAGTTCTGAGGCCGAAAGTCCTCAAGAACCCACCGCCATGCCCGCTTCTCCTGAGAAGGTGATGAATCATTCTCCAGGTCAAATCAGCACCGAGCCCATCATGGGAGCTTTAGGCGGCGCTTTTTCGCCACCAGCACTGGAAATTGGACCCAGAGCAACCCCCAATTATCCACGGCAGGCTGCGGCTCATGCAGCACTTCAGCCGTTTACCAAGGCCCCTGAAGAGGTCCTGTCAGCAGATTTGCACCTGACAGAACAATCTGCGGTCACCACACTCCAGCCATCCGCCAAGGCTGCATCTGCCACAGGGCAGGACTGGGCGGCTCAAATCGACCAGTTGCGCCACGATATTTTCGGTATCGCCATGAACGTGAGTGCTTTAAGCGACCGCTTGGATCGGTTGGAGCAACGGCTTCCTGCTGCCGGACAGTCGGTGCAGGCGGGCCTCGCCACGCTGCGTGGTGAAATTGAAACCTGGCTGGAGAGCCACCTCAATGCGGCCGTCGAGCATTGCATGCACAAGATCATCAGCCGCACGAACGCCTCTGTCTCAAATCCCGCCAACTGACTTTTATCCCATCCATTATGAACTCCCTGAGACTCCGCATTCTCCTTCCACTCTGGCTGTTCGGCTTTCTGCCTGCCATGGGAGCCGCCCGCATGATGGGACAGCCCCTTGAATGGTTTTTCGGTATCACTGGAGTGCTGCTCGGCGGGGGAGTCTTCCTGACAGCCTATTTGATGTCCGGCTGGTTACTCAAGTCCACGACCGCAGTCATGAAAGGCACGACGGCGGTGCTGCGGGGTGTTCCGCCAGATGCCCAGTCTGCTGAATGGCTGCCTGCCGATTTTTGGAAGCTGCGCTGCGACATCAACATGATCTTTGCCAAGCAACGCCAAGCGCTCAATGCCGCCGAGCAGCATGCCTGCCAGACGGCGCAGCGCCTGCTCAATGCCGAACGCCTGCTGCGTGAAGCCTTCACGGCATTGCAGGGGCTGTTCGCCGCCAGCGATGAGGGCGTGCTCGTGGTGGATGCCCAGGGTTCCATCATCGCCTCCAATGCCAAACTTGATGATTTCCTTGGCAAACCGGTTGAAGAAATCGCCGGACGTGACTCCACCCGCATTCTCAACGCCGTGATCGAGCGCTTCGAGGAAAAGGCCGTCATCACCGCGTGGATTGAGCAGTGCGTTTCCAGCCTTGAAGGTCAGGATGAAACGCCTCCTCTCGTCTCCAATGACAACCGGGTCTTCTCCTTGCGCTCCTGCCCGATGCGGACGGATGTTGGCGAAGTGATTGGCCGCATCTGGATCGTCAAAGACCGCTCTGAAATGCGGGTGCTGGAAAACCAGCTCCGCGAGTCGCAAAAAATGGGGACGATCGGCCAGCTCGCCGGTGGCATCGCCCACGACTTCAACAACCTCCTCACCGCCATTCGCGGCAATCTCACTCTCGCCGAACTGACACCCGCTTCCAATCAGGCTGGCGTGCGTGACAAACTGCAAAACGCCAACCACGCCACCACGCGTGCGGCAGAGCTGGTCAAATCCCTCCTCGGCTACTCACGCCGCAGCACCGGCATCGCGGTGCGCAAGGCCACCAATCTCAAGCGACTGCTGGCAGATGTGCAGAACCTCCTCAAGCACAGTGTCGATCCACGCGTCACCATTCAGATGCGCGGTGGCATGGACGCCTCCTACGCGACCGGAGACGCCACGCAGATCGAGCAGGTCATGCTCAATCTCTGCCTCAATGCCCGTGATGCGCTGCCTGCCGACAAAGGCGTGATCGAAATCGCCGTGGAAAACGTCACCCATCGCATGCCGTCGAAACCTGCTGACAGCCATGAGACGGCCGAATTTGTCATGCTCGTGGTGCGGGACAACGGCCACGGCATTTCCGAAGAGCACCGTCAGCGCATTTTTGAGCCCTTCTTTACGACAAAGGCCGCCAACAAGGGCACCGGTCTTGGCCTCTCGACGGCGCAGGACATCGTGCGTGAGCACGGCGGCTGGATTGAGTTTGACAGCGAAGTGGGTCGCGGCAGCGACTTCCGGGTGTTCCTTCCGCGTTTGCTCAAACCCGAACAGGTCGAGGAGGAGGCACCGATCGACAACGGCCCCGCCATCAATGCCCCCATTGGCGGTCAGACCACCATCCTGGTCGTGGATGACGAGGCCCCCGTGCGCTCCATCGCCATGAACATGCTCGGTTTCCTGGGCTACCGCGTCCTGGAAGCCAGTGACGGCCAGCAGGCGCTCGACATCCTGCTCCACACCAAGGAGAAGGTGGACGCCGTCCTGCTCGATATTTACATGCCCAAGCTCTCAGGCCGTGACACCTTCAAGGAACTGCGTGCTGTCGGCAACGATGTGCCGGTGGTGGTTTGCAGCGGCTTCGTCATTGATCCTGATGAATTTACCATTCTCAGCCAAGGACGGACGCCGCCAGTGGACATCATGCTCAAGCCCTACTCGCTGGACGGATTGAGCAAGGCGCTGGCTAAGGCCGTGCAGAAATCTCAGGGCGAAGAGCGTGGTGGCTTTGATTTTGGTGCCCAGCGCACGCTGCAGCAGGCCCCGATGCTTGTTTCTTGAGGTCAAAGTGACACGTCCAGGACTGGGCACCGCCTGCGGAGGTCCATCTTTCCCCTTTTCGATTGCCACAAAGGCGCTACCATCCGCGCCCCATGATCAAAGTCGGCCTCGTCTCCCTCGGTTGCGCGAAAAACCTCATCGACTCGGAAATCATGATCGGCCACCTACAGCAGGCGGGCATGGTCATGACACCCGAGGCCGATCTCGCGGATGTACTCATTGTGAACACCTGTTCGTTCATCGACATGGCCAAAAAGGAAAGTGTCGGTGCGGTGCATGACGCCGTGGACCAGCGGGCGGGCTCAAAGAAACGTGCGCGGCAGAAGATCATCGTCGCTGGCTGCCTCTCGCAGCGTTTCTCAACGGAACTCCCCGGCCTCATGCCAGAGGTGGATGCCTTCATTGGACTGGATCAGATCACCCAGGTCGCCCCCATCATTCAGAAGCTCATGGGCACCAAGGAGCATGAGCAGGAAAACCACGTCACGCGGCAGCCGCAGTACATTCCGGATTACGACACGCCGCGCTTCCGCCTCACGCCGCAGCACATGGCCTACATCAAGATCGCCGAAGGCTGCAACCATCCCTGCTCCTTCTGCATCATCCCGCGCATTCGTGGCCGCCACCGCAGCCGCACGCAGGAAAGCATCGTCAAAGAGGCGCAGCAACTCATCGCCAGCGGGGTGAAGGAGATCAATCTCATCTCCCAGGACACCACCTATTTTGGCATGGACAAGTGGACGGAGGAGCGCCCCAAGCCACGCAGCGGTGTGGATTCCAGCAAAGGCGAATCCCTTTCCTCTCTCATCCGCGAGCTCAACAAGATCGAAGGCGACTTCTGGATTCGCCTGCTTTACACGCATCCCGCGCATTGGAGCGACGACCTCATCCAGGCCATCGCCGAGAGCCCCAAAGTTGCCCGTTACATCGACATGCCGCTCCAGCACATCAGTGACCGCATGCTGAGCCTCATGAAACGCGAGACCGACGGCGCCTACATTCGCGATCTCATCAAGCGCATCCGCGCTGGCATTCCCGGCATCGCCATCCGCACCACCTTCATCGTGGGCTTCCCCGGTGAAACCGAGGCCGATTTCAACGAACTCCTGCAGTTCATCCAGGACACAAAGTTCGAACGTGCCGGCGTCTTCAACTACTCCCGCGAGGAAGACACCCGTGCTGCTAAGATGGAGGATCAAATCCACCACATGACCCGCAAGGCCCGCTGGAACGAGGCCATGCGCGCCATCCAGCGCAGCATCGAAGGTTTTAATACCACGCAGGTCGGACGCAAAATGCGTGTGCTCGTCGAGGAGCCTGGAGTTGCCCGCAGTGAAATGGACGCGCCAGACATCGACACCACTGTTTTCGTGAGCAAGAAGCTGCCGGTGGGCAGCTTTGCGGACATCACGGTCAAGGAGTGGCGCGGCTACGACTTGGTGGCGGCTTAAGCCGCTTCGTTCCTTTACTCGGTTGCCTGGGGTCTGAACCTTTCGGCGACGCGTTCCACCCCGCCGCGTGGGCCGTTCACCGGCTTGAACGCACCGGAGTCCCAGCTCGTTTTTTCGGGGTAGGGGTACAGCGGCATATCGAGTTCGGTTTTGCCATCGACCACGCGCTGTGCATTGAGAGTGTGCGGGCCCTCGCCTTTTTCGCGCCAGTTCATGACCAGACCGAGCATGTCCGGCAGTTTGTTAATTCCAGGGCCGGGGCCATGGCTCATGCCGGGAACGATGTAGAATTTGCAAAACGACGCGACCTTTTCGAGGGAACCGAAATGCTCGATGACGCGCTCGTAATAGTCGAGCGAGGCATGGTAGGGGACGCAGGAATCGGCGGAGCCGGAGATCATGATGAGTTTGCCACCACGCTTTTCGAACGGGGTGAGGTCTGCGTTTTCAGCGTTGAGATAAGGCCCCAGCGCTGCGGTGTAGGTGTCGATGTCCTTGCCAAAATCGAGGCTCAGGAGGTCTTTGTCTTTGCCGAAGACCCACTGGAAAAGATAGAGATGCCCATGAGCGATTTTGAAGGAACTGCCGAAGGGGATGCCGTCGAAGATGCGTTCTCCAGTGATGGCGTGTTTGGGTCCGCCGAATAGTTTCCGCAGTGCTTCGGCGTGCTTGTCAGTCAGCGTCAGATCTTTCTTTCGCGCCAGCGCGATCACTGCCTCGATGTCTTTCTCGGTGCAGCGCGGGTCGGAAACCAGCTTGCCTGCGGTTTGCGGGATTTCGCGCGCAGCCATGTATTCGTTGCCAGCGGCGATCACGTTTTCTTCCTGAGCGCTGGTGAAAGGGCATTGATGGAAGATCTGCTCGTTCCACAAGAAATAGGCATGCAGTGGCGTGCGGCAGTGAGCCGGGACATTGGCCACGATGCCGTCGTAGTCCTCGGGATAGCGCTGCGCTTCCTGAAGCGCCTGCTGGCCGCCAGTTGAGCCGCCATTGAAATAGGAGAATTCGGGCGCGCGGCCATAATAGGCCTGGATGACCTGCTTGGCGCTGACGGTCATGAGGTGGGTGGCGCGGTAACCGAAGTCTTTCCAGACATCCGGTTTGCCGATGCCGGAGTCCGAGTTCGGAGCGGTTCCCATGTCAGTGGTGGCCACAGCGTAACCACGGGCCATGTAGCCCAGAAGGCTTCCCGAACTGATGCGACCGGCCGCGCCGCCGTTGCCGAGGCCGATGAAGCGCTTGTTCCATTTTTCCGCCTCCGGCAGGCAGACTTCCACATGGATGTTGGAATCCTTGCCCGGATGGAGAACGATCTTCACCACGGTGTGCGGTGGCACCTTGCCCGCAGGCACCTGTTCAATGAGCGTGACTTTTCCAGAGTCGATTTGAAGCTGCTTGAGTTCGTCGGTGACGGCCAGTGCTGTCGTGGCGGCGAGGAGGAAAATCGCGAGTGAGTGGTATGTCATGGCGTCCTCACAAAACGAGCTAAGCTGATTTTTCCTGCGAGCGATGTGCAATTTGGCAGCTTGCTCTTCTGCGGGCTTTTTGCCATGCTTTCACCATGACTCGCACCATCCTCGCCATCGGCGCGCATTATGACGACTGTCCTTTCGGCATTCCTGGCACTCTGCTGCGGGCAGTGCAGAAGCACCAGCGCGTCGTTATTCTCAGCTTGATCGGCGACTACACGAACTGGCCACCGGTCAAAGGCCGGGAGCAGGGTCTGCTGGAACTTTCCAATCAGCTTGCTGCTGAGCGTGGGATTGAGATGCGCTTTCTGAAGTACAAGAGCCTGGGCTTCGAGCCGACGCTCGAAACCAAGCGCGCCGTGGCCGAAGTCGTGGCCGAGGTGAAACCGGACACTGCCTTCATGCTTTGGCCGCGTGACCGCCATCCAGACCACGAGGCCGCCAGCGCCATCTGCCACGCGGCCTTGTATCAACCGGCGCGCTTGCTTGGACGCGAGGAGGTGAAGACGCCCTCACGCGTCTATTGGTATGACAACGGTCCTGGTCATACGATCGGCTTCGAGCCGGACACCTATGTGGATGTTTCCACCGAATGGCCTGCTGCGAATGAGTGGCTGGGACGGCTCATGGCCTATGTGCGCAAGGAAGAGTATGACGCAGGCAAAACGGATGCCGCCATGGAGACCAAGAGTGTGCTTGCCCGCTATCGTGGTCTGGCTTGTGGAGCCAAGTATGCGGAGGCATTCAAGAGCGTGCGCCCGGTGGTGAATGCCGAGTTTTGAGCGCTAGACCATCCTGCTGTGGATGGTACCCCCGGTAGGATTCGAACCTACGACAAATTGATTAAGAGTCAACTGCTCTACCAACTGAGCTACGGAGGCATGTTTGAAACCAAACAGCGTTGGAGGGAGGGAGTTTTAATCGCGTCTTGGCTCTGTGCAAGTTCGTTTTTGTCCTCAGCGGACAACTTTCGGAAAAACGATGTTCGCTGCGATGGGGGGAGCGGCATGATTTTGGATGTCTGGAAGCTGGGGGCGTGGTATTTCAATTCCATGCGTGTGCTGCTTTTCATCCTGTTTGTGTCGATGCACGCCGCTCTGGCGGCAGAATTGCCGGTGGTCGTCACATTGGCAGGGCCGCCCGGACCCTACACGATCAAGCGCTGGAAGCATGACTGGCCTGGCTGTGGATTTGAAGGCGGCATCGCTCAAGGGCGCGTCGCTGTGGTCGAAAACGATGCGCTGAAATGGCTGCGCGTGAACTTTGCCGTCGGGGGAATCGGGCCGGAGCAGGGCGGTGCGGGCTGGCGCATGCCATTTGGCAAGCATGAGAAGGCGGAGCTGAGCTACACGCTGCGCTTCAGCAAGGATTTTGACTTCGTCAGAGGCGGCAAGCTACCCGGACTGTGCGGCGGGCCGGACAACGTCAGTGGCGGTCGCCGGGCTACCGGTACGAACGGCTTCTCGGCACGTCTGATGTGGCGCAAAGACGGGCGCGGAGAGGCTTACATCTATCACAAGAATCAAAAGGGAGATTATGGCGACAGCTTTGCCTTTCCTGCTGACTTCCGTTTTCCCACGGAGACTCCGGTCAAAGTACGCATCGCCGTGGCGATGAATAGCGTGGGCAAACGCGATGGCACATTGCGTGTGTGGATTGATGAGAAGCCCCTGGTGGAACGAACCGACATGGAATGGCGCACCGTGGACAGCTTTGGCGTGGATGGCCTCTACTTTGAGACCTTTCACGGCGGAGGCGATGCCTCGTGGGCACCGACACGGGCCTGCTGGGCGGAGTTCGCGGAGATGAAGGTCGGCGGGTAGCGATCTTTCAAATGCCTCCAAATTGGGCATTGACCTTGTTCTTGCAAATCAAGACACTCTGCTCAATCCCAACCAAGGAGGTCAATATGAATGAACTGCAATCCCGCCGTGCGTTCCTTGCCGATGTGAGCAAGGGCACTCTGTTAGCCACCATCGGTCCCGCGCTCGCAGTTGAGTTCGGCATCACCTCCGCTCACGCGGAGGAATCATCGGCCAAGCTGAACTTTGGTGACATGGAGGCGCTGGTCTGCTTCATGCAGGAGACGCCCGTGTCAAAACTGCAGCCTGCGTAGCTGCAAAACTCAAAGCAGGGACGTCATTAAAACAACTCGTGGCCGCAGGTGTGCTGGCAAACGCGCGAACCTTCGGCGGCGAGGACTACATCGGCTTTCACACGCTGATGGCTCTGAGCCCGGCGCTGAAAATGTCCGGGTCCATGCCGGAGCAGCAGCAGGCGCTGCCGGTCTTCAAGGTGCTTTATCGGAACACCAACCGCATGCAGGAAAACGGCGGGCGCAGTGGCGAGGTCTTGCATCCGGTGACCGCAGGCACGGACAAGCCGACTGCCGGGCAACTGCACGAAACAGTGAGACGCAAGGACACTGCGGGCGCGGAAAAAATCTTTGCCACGATGATGCAAAATAGCGCGGAC
Source organism: uncultured Verrucomicrobiota bacterium (assembly GCA_903848465.1). Lineage (GTDB taxonomy): Bacteria > Verrucomicrobiota > Verrucomicrobiia > Verrucomicrobiales > Verrucomicrobiaceae > Prosthecobacter. Next base: position 26,861 of record CAINGK010000208.1, on the reverse strand, counting down.
GATGGCTTCAACGCGCTGCTCGAATGTGTGCAGGACAATCCGGAAGTACACCGCACCGTGCTGCCGTACCGTGCCTGGGATTTGCTGGATGTCGTGGGGCACGAGCATGCGACGACGCTGCTGCGCATGTCGTTGCGCTATTGTCTTAACTCGGAAAATTATCGCAGACCGGAGTGGGATGAGCACAGCAAGGCGCTGACGAAGTTGCTCGATGAACACAAGCTCATGGGGCGCGATCCCGGTACACGCTCCATGGAAGATGGAGTCGTGGAAAAGCTCAGCATGACGATCTTCAGCGGCTCGCCTGAAACTGCGGCAGGTGCGGTGGCTGCGGCTCTGGCGGAAGGATTTGATCCGCATGAAATCGGCGAAGCGATCTCGCTGGCGGCGAACCAACTCGTGCTGCGAGATCATGGCCGCCCACCGGAATGGGAAGCGCCGGGCAAGCCGCCCGGCAGCGTGCATGGTGACTCCGTGGGTGTGCATGCGAGCGACTCGGTGCATGCGTGGCGCAATCTTTCGCAGGTCAGCAAAGGGCGGAATGTCTTCGCCTGCCTCATTCTTGGAGCATGGCAGGTGGCGCATGATCGCACCACCAGCGGCCAGCATTTCCTCGAATGGGAACCGCTGCCGCCGAAGCGATATATCAGCCAGGGGACGGATCAGGCGAAGCTGATCGCTGAACTCGACGGGAACATTCGTCAAAACCTCCAGGCCCATGCCGCTGGCGTGGTGCATCGCTGCAGCATGCAGGGAATGGATCCTGAAGTCGTGTTCAATACCCTGCTGCGCTACGCCGTCAGTGAAGATGGCGCGCTGCATGCGGAGAAGTATTTCCAGACCACCTGGGACGAATTTCACCGCACCCGCCCCGCCTTCCGCTGGCGTCAACTGACGGCACTTGCGCGTGTGACGGCCAGCGAGTTTGGCCGTCCGGCACCCGGACAGGCGGAGGCTCGCGAATTGCTGGGGGTGTGAAGCGAACTCACTTCACCTCGATCAACTGCACGGCATCGGCTCCGACGATGCCGTCCGTGTCCTTGTTGCTGATCGTGATGACGGCTTGTTTATCTGCTGTGAATGGGAAGACGCCCAGGCTGATAAAGAGCTTGTCGATGGGCGGCGACTTGCGTTGATCCACCAGGATTGTTTGCGTGCCCTCGGCATGCTGGATGGTCACCGGCACATTGCTGGCACGGTTGGGTGCAGCGGCATATGACACCCGCACTTCGTATCTGCCTGAAGCAGGAATTTTCAGGCGATACACAATGCTCTTGGTGCCTTTTTCGCTGTTCGCGTCATGAACGCTCGAACCATCGACTGGACTGCCATACGAGCTCCCGGTCCAATGCCCGACCTGTTCGGCGTCCTGCTCGCTCATGACGATGCCGGGCAGCTTGGCAGAGCGGACCATAGTCGCGAGGGAGGCGAGTTCGAGCACGGCTTTTTGTTCGAGCAGCTTTTTCCTCAAGGCGGGTACGTCGATGTTTTGCACCGGGGTCTTTGCCTTGATCGCCATCACGGCGGCAAGTCCGGATGCATGGCCCAGTGCCATGTACACCGGCTCCATGCGCAGCGAGCAATACGCGATGTGGCTGGCGGAAAGACACACCGGAACGAGCAGATTTTCGCACTCGGCACGCTTGGGCGTCAGGCTGCGATAGGGGATTTGATAAGGCAGTGCCGGGGTGTCCTGAAAGCTGCCTTCATCCCGCACGGTGCCGTCCTCAGCGAGGATGCGCTGCACGATGTGGCAGTCGATGAGGAACGAGCCCATGCCAACGGAGTCGTCTTTGAAGATGTCGGTTTGCAGATCCTTCTGCACCATGACGTATTCGCCGATCATGCGGCGGCCTTCGCGCACATACAGCGCATAGGGCCAGTGGGCGTTGTCGGCGAATTCGTCTTTGCACAGGCCCCAGGAGTTGGTCTGTTCACGCAGGCTTTGCGGTACGCGCTCATCATGGCCGAGGAACCACAGCATGCCCTGGATGAAGTCGGTGTGGTCCTGCCAGATGCGTGCGCGTGTGGCGGCGTCGCCATCGGGGTAGTCGAAGTTTGCGCCGGGATAGTCCGTGGAGAACAAGCCCTGGGCATTGAGGTCGTATTTGCCGTTGGCGACGTTGCCGAGATGGAACAAGCGACCGAAGCGAACGCCGGGAAAGGCGTGGATCAGGTGCAGCAGAAGTTCGTACTTGGCGGGATCGTAGGTGGCGGGTTTTGGGAAGGGAATCAGGATGTTGGCGCGCTGCGTGACGCAGATGCGGAAGTTGTAGCTCTGCGTGAGCTTGTCTGCGCTGCCGGGGGTAAGCTTGGGATCTGGGAAGACGCCGAAGATGGGTTTTCCCTGCGCATCCAGACCGGAAATGCTGGCGGGGGTGCCGTGAATATAGCTCGGTCCTTTGCCGCCGATGCTTGGGCAGTCGCTCTCCATGATTTCGACGGTGCGCGGACGGATCGGCATCGGGTGATAGCCTGCGAGCGGCTCGCCATACTGTGCCGTGCTTTCGCGTCCGACGATATAGCTGACCTTTGCCGCTGTCATGAGATCGCCTTCATAGGTGGCGTCGATGAATTCTTTGCCGTGGTAGGTCGTGCCGTCACTGGTGGTCAGGCTGGTGATGCGCACACCCTCCTGTGTGATCGACTTGAGCGACCGCGCCGTGACTACTTTTACGCCAGCTTCCTGTAGCATCGTTTGAAACGTGCTCAGGTTCACGTTCGGCTCCGCATACCACATGGGAGTATTCGGCTTCGCGGCGGCGGCACGGGCGAAGTATTCACGCGGGAAGCCGCCGATGGTCTCCTGCTTGCCCACATCGGTGGCGCAGAGGCCGCCGGTGACCATGCCGCCAATCCATTGAGTGGGCTCGATGACCACCACCGAGACACCTTCACGCGCAGCGATGATGCCGGCGCTCAGTCCGGCGGGAGTGCCACCATAAATGACGAGGTCAAAATCTGCGGCGGCGAGAGGCGAGGCAAGGCCAAGAAGGAGGAGCAGGCGGTGGAAAAGCATGAGGCGAAAAAAGAGCAGGCAGCAGCGCCATGCATCCTTTTTCGCCTCGTCTTTTCAATCCGTGTAGTTACTCTTTGGCGAAGGCCGCGTAGGCTTCAGCCACTTTTCCTTCCTTTTCATCACCCTTGTGAAAGAGGAAGAGATGGCGCAGGAGGGTGGATTCACCCTTTTTGAGTTCATAGGCACCATCAGGTGCGTCTTTGTCGAGCGACTTGGTGCCGAAAGGATTGGCGGTGAAGAGGCCGTAGGTGCGGACATGCCATGGCGTGGGGAAGCGGAAGCTGGAGGGATGATTCAGCATGGCGACGCCGACGTGGTCGCCACCGACGATGCCGTAGTAGTCGCACCATGTTGCGCGTTTGCCCCAGGCGGCAGCATCGGTCAGGCCTTCGCTGTTGATGATGTGGCCGCTGCCTTTGGTGTTCTTTCCAATTTCAACCGCCATCTCCGTGGGGACGCGGATGCTGAGTCCGGCGTCTTTTTTGTCTTCAAATTTGGCGGTGCCTTCGGTGGCCAGCAGGATCTGCTTCATCTCGATGCTGCGGGAGCCTTCGCCAGCGCGGAAGATCATGGTGCGCTCTTCTTCGAGGTATTTTTTTCCAGCAGGATCAAGGTAGTCGATGATGGAGACAAGCACGGCGGAATCGGGTTTGGCCTCCAGGGTCTTGAACTCACGGTGTTTCTCGCTGCCCAGCTTGCTGAGACGTTCTGGAGTCTTGGAAGTATCCCCAAAGGTGAGCCGTTCGGCCCAGGATTCGATGCCATTGATGCCCTCGCTGCCAAAGCAGATGCCGCGATGGTGGGGATGGTCGTGCTGCTCGCCTTCGATGGTCTTCATCGGGTAGTTGCGCGTCATCTGTTTGCCGGTTGGGCCGAACACTGGCGCAAGATAGGGTTTGTTGGCCTGATCGACGATGTACTCAGCGAAGACCTGCCCATCGACCTTCACGATGGCACCGCCCGTGGCAGTTTTTTCGACGGTGAATTCGGCGGCGCTGGCAAAAGAAGCGAGCAGGAGGGAGGCGGCGAGAAGCAGTTTCATGGTGGTTGCAGTGAACGAACGAGAGGTTGGAATGCTTTCGGCGGAGATCAATCCCAGCCGTGGAAGAATTGGAGTGCGGTCTGGCTCGTGTCGGTGGCGACTTTTTCGACGGCTTCACCGCGCAGGGCGGCGATGGCGCGTGCGGTGTCCGCGACATAGGCGGTTTCACAGCGTTTGCCACGATGCGGCACCGGAGCGAGGTAGGGCGCATCGGTTTCGATCATGTAGCTGCCCGCAGCCACCAGGCGTGCTGTTTCGGCAATGACACCGGCGTTTTTAAAGCTGACGATGCCGGTGAAGGAGATGAGGTGGCCGCGCTCCAGCAGCGGCTGCGCCTGCTCCAGAGTGCCGGTGAAGCAGTGAAATACGCCCCGAAGCCGGTCGCTGAACGGTAGCACAAGCGCAGTGAGATCGTCCCAGCTTTCGCGGTTGTGCAGGATCACGTTGAGTCTCAGCTCGGCTGCGAGTTCGAGCTGCGCAGTGAGCACCCTGGCCTGATGCGCTTTCCAATCATCAAGGGTGAATCCCTCTGGTGGCGCATGGAAGTAATCGAGGCCGATTTCGCCGATGGCGCAGACTTTGGGGTGTTGCGCCAGCTCTCGCAGTTCGTGGATCCAATCGTCTCCACTGACGGTGTCTGCATCGCAGGGGTGAATGCCCACGGCTACCCGCACATCAGGCTCGTGTTCGGCAATGGCGAGGAGCTTGCGGGCGTTTGCGAGATCCGTGGCGGGGGCCACCATGCGGGTGACGCCAGCAGCGCGTGCGCGTGCTAGGACGGCGGGCAGATCGCCGTCGAATTGCTTGCTGCCAAGGTGGGTATGCGTGTCAAAAAACATGCCCTGCGCCTTCGCATCTGGGAACCGGGTGTCAAGCGTCACGAATTAGTCCTTTCCTCGTGCCGCTTATTCATGGTAAACCACGTTCATGCTTTTCCGTCGGTTGCTTTTGGTTTTATCATGCCTGCCTGCGCTTTTAGGTGCTGCGCCGGAAGGTTATTTTGGCATTCATGTGATTGATGAAAGCACGGGGCGCGGAGTGCCGCTGGTCACACTGAAAACGACCAATCACATCGCATTGACGACGGACAGTGCGGGTTGGATCGCCTTCGACGAACCGGGCCTGATGAACCGTGCGGTGTATTTCAGTGTTGAGGGGCCGGGGTATGCGCTGCCGAAGGATGGATTTGGCTTTGCTGGCGTTCGCCTGACGCCCGTTGCTGGAAAGTCAGTGGAGGTGAAGATGCTGCGCACCAACATCGCGGAGCGCTTGTGCCGGCTGACAGGGCAGGGGATTTACCGTGACAGCACCTTGCTGGGGCGTGAGGCACCGCTGCCGAGCCCCAATCTGTTTGCGGATGTGGTGGGCCAGGACTCGGTGCAGGTGGTGCCGTGGAAAGGGCGCTACTTCTGGATTTTTGGCGATACGCTGCGGCCCAACTATCCGCTGGGCAATTACCATTCAACGGCGGCGTGGAGTGATGCGCCGGACAAAGGCGGGCTGGAACCCGAGCACGGCATCCACTTTGAATACGTTACCGATGAAAACGGGGCTGTGGCGAAGATGCTGCCGGTCGAGGAGCCCGGTGCCGTGTGGCTGTTTGGCATGCACACAGTGATGGATGCGGCCAACAAAGAGCATCTCATGGCGCACTACTCGCGCTGGCGTGATCTCGGCAAACGACTGGAGCATGGATTGGCGGAGCTAGATGAATCCAGCGGGCGCTTTCAGCGTGCCACGGTGCTGGGGGATGAATTTGAGTGGCAGCACCCGCAAGGCAATGCCGTGCTGGCCAAGGGGGCGGACGGCGACTGGCTTTACTTTGCCACCCCCTTCTGTCAGACGCGGGTGAAGGCGAATTATGATTCCGTACAGAACACCTCAGCCTACGAGTCGCTGGTTTGGTCGCCGGAGCAGCGGGACTATGTCTGGCAGCATGCGCTCAAACCCACGCCGCAGAAGGATGAGGAAAAACTCATCGCGGCGAAGCAGCTACCGGCGGACAAGGCGCGCATGCAGGTGGTGGATGCTCAGACGGGCAAAGTCGTGCATCTGCATGCTGGCAGCATGCATTGGAACAAACACCGTGCGCGCTGGGTCATGATCGCCGTGCAGGAACATGGTGCGGCATCTTATCTCGGGGAGGTTTGGTATGCCGAGGCCAAGCAGATTGAAGGCCCCTGGCGCAAGGCGGTGAAGATCGCCACGCATCCGAAGTACAGCTTCTACAACCCGAGCCACCACGCCTTTTTCGATCAGCAAGACGGGCGCATCATTTACTTCCAAGGCACGTATGCTGAAACGTTTTCCGGCAATCCCATCGCCACGCCACGCTACGACTACAACCAGGTTATGTATCGGCTCGATCTCGATGACGAGCGGTTGAAGGCGGCGCGTGCTGATTGAGCGTGACGAAATCGGCACCACGTACGGGCTTCACGCGGCGCAATGATTTGGCATGCATGGTGGCATGGAATCACTGCTGCGCGTGGATTGGCTGGCCTTCGTGGGCAGGAGTTTTCTTGTCTTTTTGGCGTGGCTGGGGCAGCTCGCCGGGTTGATGGGGGAACTGCTGATCGGATTGAAAAGCTGCAAGTGGCGGCTGAAACTGGTGGCGCAGCAGATCGTGGCGATTGGTTATGGGTCGCAGTTGGTCGTGGTGGTGACGGGTGCCTTTACCGGTGCGGTGTTTGCCTTTCAGTCATTTGCGAAGTTCAAAGAGTTTGGCATCGAATCGACCGTGGGAGCCATTGTCTCGGTGGCGCTGTGCCGTGAGCTGGGGCCGGTGCTGGCGGGATTGATGGTGTCGGGGCGGGTGGGGGCTGCGATGGCAGCGGACATCGGCACCATGAAAGTCACAGAGCAGATTGATGCGCTACGCGTCATGGGCGTACACCCGGTGGATTATCTCGTGCTGCCGCGTTTTCTGGCGATGTGTGTGTCCATGCCGCTGCTGGTGGCGGAAAGCATTGCCTTCGGCTTGATGGCCTCTTATGCGCTGATCGTCTATGGCTTTGATGTGCCGGGCGGCTGGTTCTGGCAGCACACCCTGGACCACACCGAGGTGCTGGATGTGGGCATCGGCATGTTCAAAGGACTGGTGTTTGGCATCATCATTACCCTGATCAGTTGTCACCAGGGTCTCACAGCGGAGAACGGTGCCGTCGGTGTTGGCCTAGGCACTACGCGTGCCGTGGTGTACTCTTCGTTGACGATGCTGATTTCGAATTTCTTCCTGACCATCGCGCTGAATTATGTGTCGCCGTTGGGCACGGATCCGTGAGTCGGTTCTCCAGGCTTGCTCTTTTTGGCGCGGCCCGATAGCCTGCGCGGAAATTCAACCCAAATAGCCACCGCCATGTCCGCCAATCTCGCAGAACTCCTCGGTACGATGATCCTAGTACTTCTCGGCGATGGTGTCGTCGCGAACGTGCTGCTGAAACAGACCAAGGGCAACAATGCGGGCTGGATTGTGATCACCGCAGGTTGGGGCTTTGCGGTGGCGGTTGGTGTTTACTGCACCAACGCCATCAGTGGTGCGCATTTGAATCCTGCCGTGACAATCGGTCTGGCCACGATCGGCAAATTCGACTGGGCTTTGGTTCCCGGTTACATCGCTGCGCAGATGGCGGGCGCGTTTCTCGGTGCTGTTCTTGTCTGGCTGGCCTATCTGCCGCATTGGGCCGTGACTGAGTCAAAAGGCGACAAGCTTGGCGTCTTTAGCACTGGTCCGGCGATCCGTCATACCCTGGGCAATCTGATCTGTGAAATCATCGGCACCGCCATGCTCGTGCTCGGCGTGCTGGCGATCCTCTCGCCAGCCAATCTGGTGCCCAATTCCGGCTTCGACAAAGGCCTCGCGCCCGCGCTCGTCGGTCTGCTGGTGGGGGCGATTGGTCTGTCCCTCGGCGGTCCCACCGGTTACGCCATCAATCCAGCACGCGACCTTGGGCCACGCCTCGCGCACTTTGTGCTGCCGATTCCTGGCAAAGGCAGTTCCGACTGGAGCTATGCGTGGATTCCCGTCGTGGGTCCGATCATCGGCGGGATTGTCGGGGCGCTGGTTTACAAGGCACTGTGGTGATCACTTCGGCGTATGCGGCACGAGTACATCGGGGGACTCATTGGCCTGTCGTGCGCGCTTGATCATTTCGCGGGCGAACTGCTCTTGGGAGCGGATGGTTTTGGCGGCGGTGACGTTGGGGAGGTGCCAGGTGCCGTCGGCTTTGAGGACGCGGCCGCGGGCGGTGTCGGCGAAATGAACTTCGAGGATGTGCTGCAGGCGTTTGCGTGCCTCCCGGTCTTCGACGGGGGTGAGGAGCTCGACGCGCTTTGACAGGTTGCGGTTCATGAAGTCCGCGCTGGCGATGAAGACGGCGGGCTTGCCACCCTGACGGAACCAGAAGATGCGGGCGTGCTCCAGGTAGCGGTCGATGATGCTGACGACGCTGATGTTTTCGCTGATGCCTTTGATTCCTGGGCGCAGGCAGCAGATTCCACGCACGTTGAGGCGGATCTTCACGCCCGCATGAGAGGCTTCATAGAGCGCGGCGATCATCTGGCGGTCTTCGAGGGCGTTCATCTTGAGCATGATCTCAGCGGCTTCGCCCTGGCGCGCGCGTGCGGTTTCGCTGCGGATCATGGAGAGCAGGCGCTCGCGCAGGCCGTACGGGGCCATGCTGAGCTTGTTGAAGTGTACGAAGCGGGAACGTCCGGTGACGGTGTTGAAAAACGCGGAGGCATCAGTGCCAAAGTCTGCACGGCAGGTGAGCAGACTGATGTCGGTGTAGAGCTTGGAGGTGGCCTCGTTGTAGTTGCCAGTGCCGAAGTGCATGTAGCGCGTCATGTGGCCGGATTCGCGGCGCATGACGAGACAGACCTTGGCATGCGTCTTTAGACCCGCGACGCCGTAGATGATCTGCGCGCCTGCGTTGATGAGATCATTCGCGCGTTCGAGATTGCGGGCTTCATCAAAGCGCGCCTTCAGTTCCACCAGCACGGTGACGTGCTTGCCCGCCTGCGCGGCGCGGATGAGTGCGGAGATGATGCGGCTGTTCTTGGCAGTGCGGTAGAGAATCTGTTTGATCGCGATAACGTTCGGATCAGCGGCGGCTTCTTCCACCAAGGCGAGGATGGGATCGAAGCTCTCATACGGATGATGCAGCAGAATGTCCCCGCGTTTGATTGCATCAAAGATGCTTTCGCCAGGCGTGATGGAGGTGCTTGGGGGGCTGTCCCACGGATCGACTTTGAGTTCTTCAAAACCTGAAATGCCGGCGATTTGGAAGTAGGCGCGCAGATCCAGTTCACCAGGAATGTCATAAATCTGGGCGGTGCGTGCGCCACAGAGATCGCGGATGATGCGGGTGTGCTCGCGTGAGGCTCCGGTTTCGATTTCGATGCGGATGGCGGGGCTTTTCAGACGCTGTTCGAGCACCTCTTCCATCTCGCTCGCGAGGTCAAAGGCGCTCTCGTCATCAACGGTGATGTCCGTGTTGCGGCTGACGCGGAAGCGTGCCGGAGCGGAGACTTTCTCCGCCGGGAAAAACTCGCCGATGAAGATGGCTACGACGTCTTCGAGGTTCACGTAGAGGAATTGGCCGCCGTCAGGATCAGGCACCAGCACATGGCGCGGCAGATTCGCCGGCAGTGGCAGCAGCACATGACGTTTTTCCGTGTGACCCGACTCGCCACCGGTTACGGTACAGAGCAGAATGATGTTGAGCGCCGGGATGGCCGCACGTGCGCCGGTGTCATCCACCACCACCGGTGACAGCACAGGAAAGATGTGCTCGTCAAAGTACTCGCGCAGCAGGGTGCGCTGTGCCGGGGAAAGATCGGCGCTGAGGAGGCGGCGGATGCCTTGCTCTTTCATCAAGGGCACAAGCTGCTGCAGGATGGCATACTGCCGCGCTACAAAGGCGGCGGCCTGCTGCTGCACCTGCTCCCACTGCTGCGTGGGGGTGAGGCCAGCATTGTCGCGCACGCGCAGGCCCTGCTCTCGCAGTAACTGTAGGCCACCGATGCGTACCATGAAAAACTCATCGAGGTTCGATGCGGTGATGGCGAGAAACTTGACGCGTTCGAGCACGGGCAGATCCACGCGTGCCACTTCGTCCAGGACACGCGAGTTGAAGGCCAGCCAACTAAGTTCGCGGTTGATAAAATGCTCCTCGGTCAGGCGCAACTGCGGCTCTGCGGGTGGGGCTTCAGGATTTGGCGAGGATGATGTCATAACCGTATATTTCGCGGAAGAGGCCGCACTTCACATCAATGGCGATCTGTTCGACCGTCGTGTCATCCGCACCCTGCGTCATGACGTTGAGCCGTGTGCCTTCGGGGCGGAGTTGGATGGATTTGATGCGCTGCGCATGGCTGCGGTCCAGGGAATCGGCAAGGCGCAGCAGCGCGGCGAGCTTGAGCACGATCATGCGTTCTTCGCGCGAGAGGTCGGAGAAGTGCGGGTGATTTGGCTCGGGATTGTAGCGGCGATGGTAGCGGGCGAGCAGCGCCACCATGACGCGATCATTTGAACTGAGACCAAAGATCTCAATATTCATCAGGATGTAGAGGCTGTGCTTGTGGTGCTCGCGTGGGCTGATGAACATGCCCACTTCATGCAGCGTGGCGGCCACGCGGAGCACCAGTTCGTATTTGGCATCCAACCCGTGCAGATGCTGTAGCTCGCGGAAGAGCTGGCGCGCGAAGTTGGCGACGTGGTCAGCGTGCTTGCGGTCAGTTTTAAAACGCAGGCCGATTTCGCAGGCGGCCTGCATGACCTCCTCTTGGAAAATCGCCGTGCGCGAGCCGGAAGTCATCAGATCGAGCATGAGTTCCAGTTGGAAATCTCCTTCAGGCACCCAGAGCGAATCATCTTCAAAGCGCCGTGCGAGTGCGAGATTGGTCTGTAGCGCCGGGATGATGCCTTCGCCGCCGGTGTAATGCACATGCAGCTCACGCACGAGTTCATCAGGATTCAGGCGCGACAGTTTGTCGGTGAGGCGCGCGAGATCATTCGCCAGCACGCGGTGCGCGCCGTGGCGTGCTTTGCCGAGCCGGGGAGCCACACTTTGAATCTCCGCGCCGATGGCGACGTGGTGGTCGATCTTCACGTTGGAATAATCCTGGGCAAGATGATCGACGACACCGCGGATGTGCTCTTCCAGATGCACCATCTGCTGGCGGGCTTCATCATCGGGCGTGGCGATGGCTTCACGGGCGCGGAAGATACCGAGGCGGTAATTGCTATAGGCGGCGAGGCGGCCCTGCTTGAAATAGATCGCGCGGGTGTTTCCGGGGCCAATGTGAGAAACAAAGGTGTTCCCTTTGGCGAGCAGCGGATTCTTCAGCAGCATGCGCTGTGCGATCTGATAGACGAGACGTGTCATGTTCCCGTCATCAATGAGGCTGGGGACGACCCCGCTGTGAACCTGGAGACGGTTGAGGAAAATCTCGTGATTGACGGCTTCCGCGAGAATGTTGGAGGTGAACAGGCGCAACTGCGAAGGCGGGATGCCGTATTCGCGCATGGTCTGCAAGTAGTCGCGGAGAATGGCGGCTGCCTGATCGACGGTGTTGCGCGAGATGCTGCGGGCGCGAAAAACATCACGCGCGACGGGCAGTGGCCGGTCCAGGCTTTCGATGCGGGTGAACTGGCCCTTGTCATCCTTCCGGCCAATGACGAGAGAAACCGAGGCCGCACCCACGTAGATGACGGCATGCTCTGGCGGAGCCTTAAACGAGACTGGTGGGGTCACTTCACTCATGGAATGGATTCGTGCTGAAACGTAGCGGCATGGGTCATTGCTTCACGTTTCGCATCCATGCCACCGCTCCGGCGGCCACGGCCTGGCCACCAAGTTTGGCGATGGAGTATTTAATCCCACGCGCAAGTTCCGGGATGGCATACTGCTCCACTTCCTCCTTGAGCAGATTCAGGTAGAGGCCAGGCAGTTCCTCGACCAATCCACCCCCGAGGGTGATGCGGTCAGGGGCCAGCAGATTGACGACCGTAGCCACGCCCATGCCCAGATAGCGGATGGAGTTGCGAAACATGATCATGGCGGCGTCTTCACCGCTACGGAAGGCGTTGGCGAGCGCTTTGCTGCGGATGTTGCGGAGCGAACCCTCGGTCTTTTTATCGAGGTCAGGAAGCTGGCCGCGATAGCAGGCCAGCCCAGCCTGCGAGGCGAGCGCGAGACGGCTGGTGAGATCTTCGAGCGTCACCGTGCCAAACACCGGGCTGCCGATGTGTGTGCCTGGCAGGAGGAGATTGCCCAGCTCCATGGCCGAGATGGCACGGCCCATGACCAATTGGCCGTTATAGACGAACCCCGCTCCCACACCCGTGCCGGGAAACACGCCGAGCAGTGAGCGCGCGCCTTTGCCGGCACCCAGCGCGTATTCACCATAGGTGCCAGCATCGACATCATTCAGCACGGCCACAGGGCATTTGAACTGGGTTTGCAGCAGCTTGCGCAGCGCCATGTTCGTCCAGCCCAGGTTCGGCGCGAAAATGAGGATGCCTTTGTCAGGATTCACCAGACCGGGGCAACCGATGCCGATGCCTTGCAGGCCCTTGGGGTCCACGCCAGCCTCTTCGATCGCCTCCTGGATGGCTTTGACGATTTTGTTGCGCCCCTTGGCGGCACCATCGGAACCGTTGGTGGATTTGCGTGCTGATCCGAGCACGGCGTAGTTCGCATCGAGCACAGATGCCATCATCTTGGTTCCGCCCAGATCAAAGCCGATCCAGAAGGGCACATTGCGTAGCTTTTTGGACGGCTTCTTGGCCGCAGATTTGGGTTTCGCTTTTTTGGCGGGCATGGCGTGGGAAAGACTGCCCCAAGACACACGGGCTTTCGGATGCGGCAAGTGACAATGTGCTTGTGAGCCGTCTTACTTTGCCCAATGTCGTGCGGCAAAGTTCAGGTACTGCGTCCAGTCGTAATCAGTGACGTCGTGTTTGCCGGTGCGGTTGTGGTAGCCAATGAAATCACCGACGGGGGTGTCGATGGCGGGTGGTGCATCCACAACGATGCCCCGCTTGCCGAAGAGGGCATACACCGGGCTGGCGAATTTGCCGGAGAGGAACTCGCCTGTTTGATCTGCCCAGTGATCCTCCGCAGCGCTCGCGATGTAGATGGGGCGTGGGGCAGCGAGGGCGATGAGCATGTGCATGTCCACCGGGCAGGCGGCAGCGTTGCCAGCGTAGCTTGAGTAATTTGGCGTGAACCAATGTGGGAAGGCTTTGGTGATGATGGCGGTGGTTTCGCCGAAGTCGCGCCGCATCAGGGCGGCACCGCCTTCACCGGAATCATTGGAAATGACGATGCCGAAACGCTCATCCTGAACTCCAGCCCAGAGCGAGGTTTTGCCCAGACGTGAGTGGCCGAAGACGGCGAGGTGTTTGCCATCGATCAGCGGGTCTGTTTGCAGGTAATCAGCGATGCGGCTGAGGCCCCATGACCACGCCCCGATGGCCCCCCATTCACCGTCTTTCCAGACTGTGTTCGCACCATCCTTGCTGACGGCAGCGCGGAGACCTTCCTTCCAGCCGTTGGCGTTGTCGGGTTCGATGTCTCCGTAATAGGCGGTGGCGACGGCGAAACCGCGTTTGAGGATCATTTCGAGCGGCCAGCGGCTGCTTTCAGTGCCGCGGGTGGCCTCAGTCGCGCGATGATCCACGATGTTCTTGTCCTTGCTCTCGCGCATCCAGCGTGTGCTCAGCGGCACATCGGTCTCGGTGCTGACGGCATGATTCCCACCGAAGCTGAAGCCGACGATACAAGGCGCAGCCTTCACGGCATTAGGCGTGTAGAGCATCACATCCATTCCGGCCCATGCGGGATGGTTGGGCAGTGAGATGTGGATGAATTTGCGTGTGGCGAGGCCGCCCAGCGCGTCCGTTTTGGTCGCTGTGACTTCAAACTTGGGAGTGCCGATGTCTGCGGGTGTTTTGCCATAAACGTGGTCCTCGAAAAGTTTGAGGATTTCAGGGCGGCGCTTTTGCGTCCAATCATCGGCGGTTGTGAGCTTCAAATCAGGCAGCGGATCGTTGCCGACTTTGGCTTCATCGTAGTTCACGCCGGGGCGCGGAGTTTGAGCCAAAGCGGAGGCGGCGAGGAGAAGAAACAGGGTGGTGCGCATGGTTGGAGAAGACGGAACGTCATCAGGGGAGCCGTTTTAACTGAAGAGTGAGTTGTTCGGTCAGTGCTTATACGACACAAAAAAACCGGGCTGATTGCTCAGCCCGGTTTGGGATTCACAGGAACTCGTCCTGCATTGATTAATGTTCGTAGCCTGCTTCGCCGTGATCGGAAAGGTCGAGGCCGATAGCCTCATCTTCCGGAGTTGGGCGAAGACCGACGAGGATCTTAACCACGAAGGTGATCAAAACAGTGGCGACAACCGAGAGAACGATGGTGATCGCGCAAGCTTTGAGCTGGGCACCGAGGATGCCACCCTGGCCACCGGCGTCTGCGACGAGCTTGGCGAGGCCGTTGGCTTTCGCGAAAGCGTTCACTTCGGTAAGGTTTCCGTTCACCGTGCTGTTGCAGAAGAGACCCGTCACGATAGCACCGAGGGTGCCGCCGATGCCGTGGACGCCAAAGGTGTCGAGTGCATCATCATACTTGAGCATAGGCTTGAGGAACATCACGCCGATGTAAGGCACGACGCCAGCAAGGACGCCGATGATCATGGCAGACTTGGCGGTCACGAAACCAGCGGCAGGAGTGATGACGACCAGACCGGCAACAGCACCCGAGCAGAAGCCGAGGATGGAGGGCTTGCCTTTGTGGATCTTTTCAATGACAGCCCACACGAAGCTGGCAGTGGCAGCGGCAAGAGTGGTGGTCATGAAGGCGGCAGCAGCGATGCCGTCAGCGGCAAGAGCGGAACCAGCGTTGAATCCATACCAGCCGACCCAGAGCATTCCAGTGCCGACCATCACCAGCACCATGCTGTGAGGAGCCATCTTTTCTTTGCCGAAGCCAGCGCGTTTGCCAAGCAGGATGCAAAGAACCAGAGCAGACCAACCGGAAGACATGTGAACGACCGTTCCACCAGCGAAGTCGATGGCAGGGATGGCGGCGCCGCCATTCCAAACACCGTTCATGTAGCCGTCGAAGCCCCACACCATGTGAGCGAGCGGGAAGTAAACGATGAACATCCACAAGGTGATGAACAGCATGATGGCAGAGAACTTCATGCGCTCAGCAATGGCACCGACGATGAGGCCGGGGGTGATGATGGCAAACATGAGCTGATACATGCTGAACACGGAGAACGATGGCCAAGCGGTGTAGTTGGTGTTTGGCGCACCCGTGACACCTTCCAGGAAGAAATACTTGAAGCTGCCCAGATAGGGAGCCCAAGAAGGAGCACCCGTGGCTTCGTGTTCACCAAAGATCAGGGAGAAACCGACAAAGTACCAGAGGATGGTGACGAGGCCCGCACAACCGAGGCACTGGGCGAGCACGGACAGGACGTTCTTGGAACGAACCAAGCCACCGTAGAAGAGGGCGAGGCCAGGGAGCGTCATGAACAGAACCAGAGCAGCGCAAATCATGAGGAAACCATTGTGTCCAGGACCTGCCAGGCCGGCGATCTTGGATTTGAAGGGATCCTTGGCATCCGCAGCAGGGCCGGGAATGAGATTATTGAAATACTGCTCAAGGTCTCCAACTCGTTCTTCGATGGTGGCGTCGCGCGGTCCAGCGGCAGCGGGAGCTGCTACAGGGGCCGGGGCGGGAGCTGCCGCAGGGGCAGCCGGGGCGGGAGCGGCAGCGGGTGCCGGTGCTGCAGTCTGACCTCGGGCATCGCCGGGGTTGATTGCGAGGGTCGTGAGGGCAACTACCGCAGCAATTGCCATGCTGCGCCAGGTTCGAGTGTGGTTGATTTTCAGCATAATTCAGGGTGTGGAATTTAACTCCGAGTCTTACCTTAGCACATCGTGTGCCAAGTTATCTTTTGATTTTGAAATGCCTATTTGCCATATTTTCCAGATTAAGCGGTATTAAATGAGTCTGGTTAGTACGAAAAAGCGGGTGGCTGGCCACCCGCTTTAACAACGCTTTGGTTATTTTCGACGCTTTTTACTTCGCAAACGGGCTGAGGACGATCTTTTTGAAGTCTTCCGCCAGCTTGGCGATGGCATCCTTGGGGCCCGTGAGTTTCACGAAGATGTTCGATTCTCCAGCGGGAACGATGGCGGCGATGAGGGTGTAGTTTTCCCGTGGCGTTTTGGCTCCCATCGGAGGGCCGTCGTTATAAGTGCCGGTGGCAGTCACGAGCGTGATTTTTTTGCCACCGGCGTCGAGTTCTTCACGCTTGGATTCTGGGGTGCCGTTAAACTGCCCCAGCCAGCGCTTCACATTGGCCTCAACGTCGCCGCCGCCGTTAGCACCGGGGAAGCTGTAAAACACAGCTTCAACCGGCTTTTCGGCACCGTCCACCTTGGCTGCAAGCGTCCCGGCACGAAACATGCCGGTGCTTTGGATTTCAGCCCAGGGTGTGGCGAATTTGAAGGTGAGTCCGTTGACTTCGAGTTTGCCCTCCTCGCCACGAACGACGGAAGTGAGTGAAAGCAGGGCGATGAACGTGGGGATGAGGAGGTATTTCATGAATGTGCTTTGAGTGGAGTTAAAATTACTTGGTGACGTGCATGACGCCCTTCATCAGCAGCCAGTGGCCTGGGAAGGTACACATGTAGGGATAGTCGCCTGCATCGGCCGGAGCGGTGAACTCGATGGTTTCGCTCTGATTCGGTTGTACGAGCTTGGTGTTCGCAACAATGTCTGGCTTGGCCGCTTCGGGGATGTAGCTTTTGGCCATGCCCTGGGGATCTGCCAGCATGGCATTGGCCAATGCGCCGACGGCGTCGAGCTTGCCGGGTTTAAGTAGCAGGAAGTTGTGCGGCTGCGGAGCGATGCTGCCAGTGTTGTTGAGCGTGAGCTTCACTTTCTGTCCAGCTTTAACGCTCAGCTCGGTCTTGTCATAACCCAGCGGATTCTTGCTGTCTGGCTTGAGTTCGATGGTGGCGACACCCGCATCCTGGGACAGGCCAGTGAGAGCGAATGAGGCGATGGAAAGGAGAAGGAGGCGAGTGTACTTCATATTTTTGATGGGTATTTGGGGGAGGGAAGCCTAATCGGGCCGCGTCGTCCCGCAATTTCAACTACTTTCGTGGCGGTGAAGTCTGGAATGCGGTGGTCTGGCACGAAAGTTTCTTGCCGTTCCAGACGTAATTACAATGTATGAACGACTTTCGTGAAACCTCCCTCGCCGCCCACTCGCTCAGCCGCCGTCAGGTTCTGCGGGGACTGGGTTCGATGATTTCACTTCCGTTTTTGGAGTCGTTCGGTGCGCGTGCCTTTGCCGCAACCAAACCGGTGACGAAACCCGTTCGTGCTGCATGGATGTATATCCCCAATGGCGTGAACGTGGAGCAATGGATGCCCACGGGGGATGGCGTGGGATACCAACTTTCCCCCTCGCTCCAGCAGATTGCGCAGCACCGCAATGATTTCATGGTGGTCTCAGGGCTGATGCAGGATTTCGCCCGCAGCCATGGCAATGGTGGTGGCGACCATGCGCGGGCCACGGCGACGTTCCTGACGGGCTGCATGCCAAAGAAAACGGCAGGTGCAGACATCCATGTCGGCATCTCGGTGGATCAGATTGCGGCGCAAAAAATCGGCCATCTCACGCGCCTGCCCTCGCTGGAACTGAGCACCGACGGGCAGCGCAGTTCAGGCAAGTGTGACTCTGGCTATTCCTGCGCCTACCAGTTCAACCTAGCATGGAAGAACGAGACGATGCCAATGGCACCTGAAATGGACCCACGGCTGGTGTTTGAACGCATGTTTGGCCTCGGTGCCACGGCGGGCAAAGGGCCCGAAGCGGCGCGTGCCAAGCGCATGCAAAAAAGCATTCTCGACTCGGTGCTGGACGAGGCGAAAACCCTGCAGGCCAAGGTGGATACCAGTGACCGTCGCAAACTGGACGAATATTTTTCTTCCGTGCGGGATATTGAGCAGCGCATTGAGCATGCGGAGAAGTTTTCTGCGCAGTTGCCGGACGTGAAAATCCCGGAAGGCATCCCGGATTCCTACGAGGAGCACATCCGCACCATGTTTGACCTGATGGTGCTGGCGTTTCAGACTGACACGACGCGCCTTTCGACCTTCATGCTAGCCCATGACGGCAGCAACCGCAGTTTCCCTGAAATCGGCGTGCCGGATGCACATCATGCATTGTCGCATCATCAGAGCGATCCGCAAAAGCTGGCCAAGATTGCGAAGATCGACCAGTTCTATCTGCGGCAGTTTGGTTACTTCCTCGACAAGATGAAAGCGGTGAAGGAAGGGGACAGCACGCTACTGGACAATTCCATGATCGTGTTTGGCGGCGGCATCGGCGATGGCAACCGCCATAATCACGACAACTTACCGATCCTGCTGGCGGGGCGTGCTGGAGGCACTCTTTCGCCCGGCAAACGTATGGTCCTGCCGGGAGAAACACCCATGACGAACCTCTATCTCTCCATGCTGGATCGCATGGGCGTGCCTGCCGAAAAGGTAGGAGACAGCACGGGCAAACTGGAAGTGAGCTGAGCCTGCAACGTGCAGAGGCTACGACTGCATGATTACGGTTGAGAGTAGGTCTGCCTGCGCCGAGGCAGTTCAGGTCAGCGGCTTCCAGGAATCAACTGTGGACGCCTGATCGTGGTGGGCAGGTCCGGTGTGGACTTGCGGATGCCAGGAGGCGGCTGAGCTGATTTGCCGCTGGATTTGCCACTCTTGCCATTTTTAGTTATTCCTGGAGGCAGATCCTCTCCTTCCGTGTCGGCTTTTTGCTGCGGCATGGGGATGGATTTGGGAGCCATTGGCAGGGAGTACCAGTGCATTTGCGGGACTGCGCTGAGTTCTACCCATTGCTGTGTCCCCAATCTTTTCCATTCGAGTTCCACCACCGCCCAAATGTGCGTTTCCCACGGCATACGGCTGCGCAGTTCCTGGGCAAGTTCAGATTCCTTGTCGAGGAAGACAGATTGCTGGAAGGGATTTGGCGGTGCCGGGCTGACGCGGAAGGCATCTTTACGGTCTAGGTTTGGCACGCCGTCTTCAAAGTAGTGATGGCGGATAATGCCCACATGGAAGCAAGCTTTGCCCTCCTGATAGGATTGGAAGAATTTTTCCAGCATGCGGTCTTTGAATTCCACGAAGGAGACCCAATCCACCTTGAAGCCATCTTCTTTCTCCTCCAGCATCACCGGCACGGAAAACTCCCAGGTCTTGTTTTCCAGGCTCAAGATGCAGTGTTTGCCAGAACCAAGCTCAGGATTGGGATCCATGCGGACAAACTGAATGTGGTCAACCGCGACCGGTCCGTCAGGCGAGCGTGCGTAATAGCGCTCCATCAAAGGCTTCATCAGGTCCGCCCCGAGAGTGTAGGGCAGACGTTCTTCGAGGGATCTTGCGGCGAGGAATTTTTTGAGCGCATCGACCGCAGGTTTGGCCGAAGGAGGAATATCGTCTTCCTCGACGACAGGGGGTGGTGCCAAGTTACCAGGTGTAGCCCTTTGACTGCCAGAAGACTCAGCACTCACAACGGCTTTGGCGGGCACTTCAAGCAGCGTGCCTGTGGCAGTAGCGGGGGGGGGGGAACCCACCGGCATGGCATTTGCTGTCGCGGGGGGGCTGGCAGGCCGAGCTGTTTCGGTGGTGGACGTGGCAGTGACGGCAGTCTCAGTCTTTGGCGCTACCGGTTCTTTTGGATCAAAGCCAGCAGTGATAGGAGCCGGGGAAGTCTTGGTTTCGGCGGATGCAATAGGCTGGCTCGTTGCCTTCTCAGTTGGCCCAGAATCTACAGGCTTAGTCGGTGAAGAGGAGGAAGGATTAGATTTGAGAGGAGTGGGAGTGGAGAGCAGCGAGGCTTCCTTGGTGGTTTCTTCGGCCACTTCATGCCCGGCAAGCCCTGGGAAAAGGCCTGGGAGATAGTCTTTCAGCAGGTAGCCGACGAGGCCAAGAAACCCAAGCAGGAAGATGGCGGCGAATGCGAGTCTGATAAAATTGGTTCCGCGTGGTGCCCGCAGGCTGGCAATGCTCCGCCCTGAGGGTATGGGTGCCACCGGTGCTCCAGCGGAGCCATCTTGCCCGAAAGCAGAGCCCAGGCTGAGCGCGGGCGTACCGCCTGCCTGAAGTGGCTGCGTCAATTGCGGAGCAGGGGATGGGGACATTTCTCTGCCCAGGAGGGAGGAGCCAGACTGGGAGCTTGGGAAGCCGGGCATGCCGCCTCCTGCGTGGCTACCTGGCATCATGTTTGGCAATGCGGGAGAACCAGGAATGAGGCGTGACTGATTGGGCAGTGCTGATCCAGAGAATCCAGCAGGCGCATCAAGGGAACCCAAAGAGGGCGTTCCCGGAGCGGAATTCCATGGCATCTGGCCGGGAGCGGAGGGCAGCGAAGCGGTGAGCGGCGGCTGCCCTGGGGCACGTTTGGGTGGCAACCCTGGGTTTGGCTGCGGTGGTGGCATGCCAGTACGCGGCAATTCACCCAGCATGGGGGATTGCAGCGGTGCAGGCGGCCAAGCTTGCGGAGTTGCCGGTGCCTGAGCTGCCACTGGAGGTGGGGACCATTGCTGCACCGGAGGTGCGGCAGGCGCTGGGGTGGGTGAAGTGACCGTTTGCCCGCAACTAGGGCATGGACCTGAGACTCCGGCCATTTGAGCTGGCACAGTCAGAATCGTGTGGCAGAAGCCACATTGGAACTGAAGCATATCCGGATTCATCTCATCGGGTCATTGCGTTATGGTGATTTTCGTTAATTATCACTCAAGGATTAGTTTTGACAAATTGAAGTTGAAAAAGTGTCTGGGTTCTCGGGTGCCAGATGTTGAAAATCAAGCATAGCGGATCATTCTTCCGCCGCCACCTGTAAAGGCTCCCCCTAGGCGCGGAACGGTTTCGGGTTCAGTCAGCATCCAAATGCGACGCTGTCTGCGAAGCCGCAGGCGGCGCAGCCATTGACGGGATACGAGGCCGACGAGGCCCAGCAGCAGCAGACTGCCGACAATCCAAACCGCCATCAGTATGACGCTTTCGGAGCTGGGCATGCCTGCCGCTTTGATCTGGGGGGTGAATTCAGCTAGGGATTGACCCGCTGCGGTTTTTTTCGCAGGTTCGGTGCCGAGGGCCTTTTGCAACCAGAACAGTCGCGTCGAAAGGTGGATAGTGTAGCGGCGCAGTTGATCGTGAACATTGCTCGTTTGCAGCGATTCGTGCAGGCATGCTTGGATCGTATCTCTGAGAAACCCGGTGGAGATCTGGTTATGGATGGAATGACTGACAAACAAACGTGTGCGCCATGGCTCGCCAAGCGGATAAATCAGCAAACAGGCATCCGATTTCAGTAGGCTGCCGGATGCGATTTTTTCTAGTTCCACCCCCTCGGGAAGCTGTTGGTCATGGGCGATCATCAGCACAAAAAGTTTGATGCGCGCATCGCGAGCATGAAACTCCAGCAGGCGCATCATGTCGTGGTTCTGGATTTCAGGCACGAGCTGTTCAGGGTCGATCAAATATTCCTTCGGCAGACTCTGTTGGCACGCGGCGAGGAACTCCGTGGACACGTTTTTCAGCGCCGCAAGCGGTGTCGGCAGTTGCGCTGTGCTGGACTGGCTTTGGTCAGGCATGCCGAGAATGGATTCCGGCAGAAAGAGCCGCATGTCCTCGGCTTGCAGGCGGGGCGAGAGTTCACGGTCGCGCTGATTGAAAAAATGGTCAAGACGAGGACCGCTGGTCAATGGAGTGCGGAGGAGTTCATTGATGTCAGCAATCGACTCACCCTTGCTGTTGGGCGGCAGCACCCCGGGGCTGTTGAGCACGGGTAGGCTATCGCGGAAGGCCTTAAGCTCATGCTCACTCCAGCGCGGCAGAGGAAGTGCGTGTTCCTCGGCCTTGTCGGCAGATTGAGGTATTTCGGCGAAGGCCAGGGCACCGCTCAGCATGCAGAGTAGCGCCGCCCAAAGGGAGTGACTGCGGTGAATCGCTGCCGGGTTTGCAGATGGGAATGCCATACTCATGTCCTGGAGGCGGGAGAGTCTGCCAGAGGTCGTGTTGCTGGCCGATGGCCGCCCCGTAAGGGCTGCAACCCCATGTCTGGAACGGCATCTGCCATGGTCGTGGCTTCAAGCTGCCATGGCATGCAGCGTGCGTGTTTTCGCAACACCGCACCCGCGCGCAGGCAGGCTTCTTCAATGGCCATGCCAAAAGCACCTTTTTTAAGGTGGCCACCAACCGCCTGCATCAGACGGCTCATGATTTTTGGTCTGAAACAGCTCTCTATGGCATACCCCGTCGTAATGCAGGCAGTTTTTGCAGAGGGGTCCACCACCAGCACCATCCCGAAGTCATTGCGCCGACTGACTGAGTGAGTATTGAAGGCTCCTTGGTTGAGTAACCAAAAACCCAGTTCCGCGACGTTCAAGTTTCCAGGCAAAGCGCCTAAGTAAACGGCAAAAAATGCCTGTGGAAAACTGCGCTCAAAATCATCCAGAATGACTTCCGCACGGCGGGCGTCTTCCAGCCGGAGGCAGTGGGCTGCATCCGTGATCCGCTCCAGCCTAACCCATTGATTTCCAAGGTAATTGTGCAGTAATGTCGCCGAAAACCCACAGGCAGGGCAGGTGGTCTGCACTGGGGTGACGCTCGCTTGGCAGCGTGGACATTTCATTGTTATAGAATATATGGAATATACAACTAATCAAGCCCTTTTTCGTCACATATGACACAGAAAAAATGTTTACACAGCTGTCCCTTTGTGGTGTAACTATAAGTTGATTACAAAATAAAAACCGAACGCGGACTTTTTCCGGCTTTCAAAAACCGAAATCTACGCTCAATTTTCCAGCAGATCATGAAGCTCGCCCCAACCATCGTCATTCTCGGCAGTCTGCTGACTGCTGGATCCCTCCATGCTAAATGGTCGCGGATTCCGATCATCAAGGAAAAGCCGGTCAACGTCATCACGGGGCCTGCCAGCAAGGCATCGCTCGACAGTTCATCGGGCTTTGGTCACGTTGATTCGATTCTCTCCAGTGACATCACCGCCAATTCCACGGTGTCTGCCGGGAAGAGTTTTGTGCTCATCAATCTTGGCAAGCCGGTGCTGATTTCATCCTCGTCCTTTGTGAATGACGGTATTGAAGGACGCGCCACTCTTTCGGCCAGTGTAGATAAAAACGGTTGGGCAGTGCTTGAAGAGAAAGTCTTTTCCGCAGCTGACCGCAACGTGGAGTTCAAATTTGCCGGGATGCAGGCCAAGTTTGTCAAACTCGAGTTGGCTCTCTCCAAAGGCGGGATCATTCGCCATCTTCAGTTCTTCGGTGCTGCGACCGACAATGGGTATGCCGTCAAGCAGACTGCCGATGGTAAAGGTGGAAAGCCGATAGATCTTCTCAATGGTCTGGGTGGCGCGCGCATCGTCTATGCTGCGCCTAAGCCAGCCAACGGGTACGACACCGCAGTCGCTTACAATCAGTTTGCCTTCCCTGAGTCGGATGAAAAGTACCGCACTCTCATCTATGACTTCGGTCAGTTGCGCATTCTGAATGAGTTTGCTTCGGTTCACTCACCGCGTCCGGTGCGCTTTGAAGTCTTCGCCTTCGACAATCTCCCAGAGAAAGAAGACTGGCGTGGTCGCATGGCCTTTGACCCCAAAGATTTTGGCAGCGCAAAACCCGTCGCTGTGGCTGAAGACACTCGCGGCACTGGTTCCTTGACAGCCAAACCTGCCAAGCCGGTCAAAACTCGTTACTTGGCCTTGCGCTGGGAGCCAGAGTTCAATCCGCCGGACTTCCAATGCACGGCTGCCGCCGGGGGTAATGGCAACATCGTCACGACTGAGACCGTGGTCATCACCAATGCCGATGGTACTAAATCTGTGGTAACGGTCACGGTGAATTCGGCTCCTGGTGCCGGTGCTGCGACCAGCCCTGTGACGCCTTCGAATCCTGGTCAGGCGGCTGCTCAGGGCTATGCGATGCAGAACGACACAACCACGATTACCACCACGACCTACCCCAAGGGAACTGATCCTTTGAATCCTGGGACAACGCCACCTAGCTCGTCCACCCAGACTACAGGCTCAACAACTGTAACGACGACAACGACTTCTTCTGGGACAACGACGACGAGTTCCACGACGACACCACCGGACGCAAATGGGAATTCAACGACGACGACGATCACTGAGAACAAAGACTCGAGTGGCAACGTCACCTCCACAACGACGAACCAGACCTCGACTGATTCCAGTGGAAACACCACCACTACCCTTCCCACTCAGCAGACGCCTACGACTACTACCACAGGAACGAACAATCCCAACAACAGCCCTTCTTTGAGTGGTTCCCCTACCGGTAACGGTGGGTTGAGCACCGGCCAAGCTGCCACGATTGCCACGGCTCCGGGTACTGTGTCACAAAAGCCCAACTAAAGAGCTTTGATTCATTTCGATCCCGCACTGGCTGAACGCCAGTGCGGGATTTTTTTTGCAGTGGCCGCAGGATGAATGCGTAGCGAGACGGACTCAAGCTTTGGCCGTGCACTGCGGACACAGGCCGTAGAATTCCAGCTCATGGTAGAGCTTTTGGAAGCCGGATGCTTTCTCGATCTGCTTCTCTAGGGCCTCCACCGGGCAAGCGATGTCGAGGCGCTGAATGCGTCCGCAGTGGGTGCAGATGAGGTAATCGTCATGATGACCGGGTTGCAGGAGGGTGTAATAGGCACTGCGGTCATGCAGACCCAGGCGGCGAATGAGGCTCAATTCCTCCAGTTTCACCAGCACGCGGTAAACTGTGGCTTTATCGGCACCGCTGGTGAGATCGGGGGATTCCGCGATGTCTGCGAGGGAGAGGGGCTGGTGGGAGTGGACGAGGATGGAAAGGACGTTCTCCAGGGCCTTGGTGCGGCGCAGTCCGGCTTCCCGTGCGCGGACCAGCATCGTGGCCGCAAGTTCGCGGGCTGTATTCGCATCGTGATGCTGGCAGGTGGCGGAATGATGGTGGTGGAGCATGTGTCGGATTTCGCAATTTTCAGTTCGCTGGTAAGTTCGTTGAGGGGGCGGCTTTTTTCTGCTGGAACAGCCATTCATGCAGATCGGCTCGCGGATAGACGAGGCCCGTGATGCCATGACCGGCACCTGCCAGTTCGGTGTATTTCATCCGCTCGCCACCAGCTTGTTTGACGGCTTCCACAATGGCGCGGGAGCGCTCCACCGGGACCATTTCATCTTTGTCGCCATGAAAGACCCAGAAGGGGGTGGGCTTCAAAATCTCGGCGTTTTTGACATCGCCGCCGCCGCAGAGGGGGACGCAGGCGGCAAAGACACCCGGATATTTGGCGGCGATGCTGAAGGTGCCGAAGCCACCCATGGAGGAACCGGTGAGGTAGAGGCGGTCTGGGTCGATGGGCAGATTTTCTGTGAGATCCGCAATGAGGGCGAGGAGGTTGTCTGCCACCTGGTTTTTCCAGCCGATGTCGGCGGATGGGCATTGGGGGGCTAGCAGGAAGCAGGGTTGTTTAGCCAGGTTGTCTTCGTTGGTCCAGATCTTCGGTGCGCCACCGAGCTGCGCTTCGTTGTCGGTGCCGCTTTGGCCGGAGCCATGCAGCCAGATGACAAGGGGGTAGCGCTTGGTGCCATCCAGCTTGGGGCTGCCCCAGAGCTGGTAGTTCAGGCCTTGTTTTGACACTCCTTTGGCAAACTGCCCGGTGATTTTCTCGGCGTACTGCCCTTCTTTGAGGGATGCATCACGGCGCTTTTCACGCAGGAGGCTGCGGATGAAGTCTTGGTCTTCCTTCGAGAGCTTGTCGAGGGGCAGACGGTACTGGTTGAAGTCGGTGCTGCGGCGGATTTTGACCTCCTTGTCTGAGAATTCGACCAGGTTGCCCATGAACTTCGATTTGCCATCGCTGGAAGTCCATTGCCGTGGTGGATCAGCCGCTTGCGCCCCGGTGAGCAGGAGAGCGAGGGTGAGAAGGTGGAGGGAAGCTCTCATGCGGCATGCTAAGCCGCACGTGCCTAAGACAGCAAGCATTTTGCAGGGGGAGCGGCAGAGATGCAGAGCTGTTTTCCACCGATTGTGGCATTTCAAACCTGTAAACCATCTCTGCGACGGCCCACATCTGCTGCCTCTCCACATGCCAAGGACGGCGCACCTTTTTGAGCGCCCGCGACGCTGCAGACCCGAAACTTCGGACCCGCACAGCGGTTCCCTACCAGCCCAGCGGCACGCGCTGCTCTGGATGGTAGCGTCCCTAGAATCCTTCGCTCCAGCGTGGCCTGCTGCCTCATCGCACTCCCCCTTTTCAAAAGCCCCCGCACCCAAGCGCCCACGTCCTGGCCTTGCATGTGCCTTCTGTCACCTGCCATCTGGATCAGAAAAGGAGCCGTGAGCCGTTTCGAGTACACAGGCTTCACCGGCTCAGAAACAGACCTGTTTTCAGCGGATCGTGATATAAGCCATAACCATGCCGTAGGGGGCAAAGAGCGCGACAACGTTGTGGCGGGCTGAGGGGGAGAACCCAGGTGTGTTTTGAAACCCAATGCACGTATTGTAGTTCAGGCTTTAGCCGGTGCTGGATCTGGACGGGCGCTTAGAGCCTGTCCGGCAAAAAGCATGAGCTGCTATAAATGGGTGAGAGCCCTGAGGTTGAGATTGATCATGGCAAGATAGACCAAGGACTCGTGATGACGCGGGTTGCGTTCATGATCGCGGTTGAGCCTGCGGCATTT
>CAINGK010000207.1 GCA_903848465.1 uncultured Verrucomicrobiota bacterium | reverse complement strand
TTTCGTCGCTGGCCTTCACCGCACAGTTCAGCTTTGAGCAGTTCCCATTCTTCATCACTCAGGTCGGTCGGATAGTCGCGTGCCATCCTCCCACTTTACAGATTTTCTAACTCTTGCCACATTTGCCGGACAGGCTCTAAAGGCGGTGATGTTGAACCGACTTTGTGAGACGGCGCAGGCATTCAGAACATTATAGCTGATTTGCAGCGGGGCCTCGAACTCCCCCCAGGAAAAAGCGGGCACCGTGATGCTGGTGTTGCCTGACAGGTACATGCATTGGTCGTTGGAAATTTTGAAATCCATGGTGGACCCCGAGTGATTGTAAACTTTCAGGATGAAAGCGCTTTCCAAGTTTAATAATTCCTTCGCGCTGTATGGATCAGACATGACTGTGCTGTTTGATGGTTACTACGTTGTGGAGCACAAAGTGGCGCTGATATGATATCCGCGATAGCATTTTGAGCTGCTGACTGTTGTATAAGACAAATCTGGGTGCGTCAAGTTTGGGTGTTTTTAGGCGCCTGACTTGTGCGAGCCGCAGCCAAACGGCCAGATTGGTTTCACACAAGTTAATCTCTTATGGATCAATGGGAAGTGTGGCAGCGCCATCGCTGCGGATAAGTTTGGCGGGCAGGTGGAGAGTCAATTTATGAAATGCGGCAGACTCATCAGCGGTCCGTTTTCGCCACGCCGCCTCTCCCATCTCATTTGTCAGACCTCTGCGGTCTTCGAATCTCTCGCGGTGTGAAAATTTGCCCTATACCTCCCCAGCTTTGGCACCGCATCTGCGCAGCCCAAAGCGAATTGAGGAAAACGCAGAGCATGAAGGCTGACCAATGAAGACGCAGATCGGAACCTTGGCTGCTCCCATCCTGCGTTACTCAGCGGCAAAAGTCTGGCAGGAGAGGGATCATCTTGATCCCTCTGACTCCCGCTTCCTCCCGTAACGATGCAGCGGCAATGAGCCTCCCAAAGGTAGGGTTACACCCCATCCCACAAGCGGGCCAGAGGAGCGATGAAAACCTCGCATGCAACAAAGCTGTGATAGGATGAGCCGAAGACCGGGGCTTCACCGCTGTTCCAGCATGAGCCCCCACCAACCCCAGGCGCAGCAACGATGAACGAAACCACGAGCACCCCCGACCCCAAAACGCCGAAAGACAACCGCATCACGGCGAAAGAAAACCTGCGCAAGACGGCGCGGCAGTTCTGGGCCATCACGCGGGCGTTTTTCAAATCGGAACGACGTGCCAAGGCGCGCGGACTGCTGCTTCTGCTCGTCACGCTTTCGGTCGCCTACATCAGCGTCATTGTTCTCATCAGCTATGCAGGGCGCGACTTCATCACGGCCATCGAGAAAAAAGATCCGCAGGCCTACTGGAATGCGATGGGCCGCTACGTCGCCACCTTCGCCGCCGCCATCCTCATCAATGTCTTCTACCGCTGGACGGAGCAGACCCTCGGACTGCTTTGGCGCGAGTGGATGACGCAGCACCTCATCAAACGTTACTTCAACAACCGCGCCTACTACCGGCTGCGTGGCTCCGAGAGCATCGACAACCCAGACCAGCGTATCAGCGAAGACGTACGCAATTTCACCACCGACTCCCTCAGCTATGTGATGATGGTGGTGAATTCCGTCATGACGCTCATCGGCTTCTTCGGCGTGCTGTGGAGCATCTCCAGCCTTCTCGTCGGCGTGGCCATGGTTTACGCGGTCATCGGCACCTTCGCTTGCTACTTCATTGGTCGCAGGCTCGTGTCCCTGCAATACGACAAATACCAAAAAGAGGCCGACTTCCGCTATGGGCTGGTGCGCATTCGCGACAATGCGGAGTCCATCGCCTTTTATCGCGGCGAAAAGCGCGAGCACCGCGACCTCGTTCACCGCCTGGCCGCCGTCGTCGCCAACATGCGCACCATCATCACGTGGAACCGTAACCTCGGCTTCTTCCGCAACAGCTACAATTACCTCGCGCTCGTGCTGCCAGTCCTCATCGTCGCCCCCATGTTCATGAACGGGGCGATGCCCTTTGGCGCGGTCACGCAGACCATCGAAGCCTTTGCTCAGGTGCTCGGCGCGGTGTCCATCGTGGCCAACAATTTCGAAGACCTCAGCACCTATCTCGCCGGAGTACAGCGACTCGGCATCCTGTGGGATGACCTAGATGACTTCGACGCCGAAGAAGAACGCAGCGCCCGCGAAAGCCTGCAGCAGTTGGATGAAGCCGGAACGCATGTGAAACTCGACAAGCTCACCGTGCTCACCCCAGACCGTAGCAAGGTCCTCGCCAAGGACCTGTCCTTTGAGCTGAGCCCAAATCAAAGCCTCATGATCATGGGGGCCAGCGGCACGGGCAAAAGCTCCGTGCTGCGCACCATCGCCGGCCTGTGGCCCGGCGGCATGGGTTCACTGGAACGCCCCGCCTTGCAGCACCTCATGTTCCTCCCGCAGCGCCCCTACATGGTGCCGGGAAATCTGCGCGACCAAATGCGCTACCCGGACCACAACCACAACATCGACGACGAAACCATCCGCCAAGTGGTCGAGCAGGTGAACCTCTCCGACGTACTCGCTCGTGTAGAGGGCGATCTAGAGCGCGTCATCGACTGGACCAACGTGCTCTCCCTCGGCGAGCAGCAGCGCGTCGCCTTCGCCCGCCTGTTCCTGCGCCAGCCCAAGTTCGCCTTTCTCGATGAAGCCACCAGCGCCCTCGATGAGGCCAATCAGACCCGCCTCTACGAGCAGATCCGCCAATCCGGCATCGGCTTCATCAGCGTCGGCCACCGCGAGACCCTGCTCCGGTTTCATGAAAACGTGCTAGTCTTAAAAAGTGTCGGCGAATGGGAACTGAGCAAGAATGGGTAGGACGATCACCCCACCCGACTCCGCCGCTTGACCTCCTCACACCTTGACTGCATGACTTCATCCCCCATCCGATGAAGATCATTCGCCACACCGATCCCGATTACGCCGCCGCCACCGCCGCCCTCAACCGCCGTGCCGAGGCCAGCGATGCCGTGCGCGAAGTCGTCGCAGGCGTCATCAAGGCCGTGCGCGAACGCGGCGATGCCGCCGTGCTCGAACTCACCGCCAAGTTCGACGGTGCTCATCTCTCCGCTGCGCAAATGTGGGTGCCGCAGGCCGAACTCGATGCTGCATGGGACGCCGCCGATCCCATCTTCAAGCGCGCCCTCGAATCCTCCCACCGCAACGTCACCGCCTTTGCCCAGCGCAGCATGCGTCAGGGCTGGGAGTTCACCAACGAGCAGGGAGCCACCGTGGGCGAAGTCTTCCATCCCTTCGAGCGCGTGGGCTGCTACGTGCCCGGCGGCACCGCACCTCTCGTCTCCACCTCCATCATGACCGTCGCCATCGCCGCTGCGGCGGGAGTGCCGGAGATCGTCGTCTGCACTCCTTGCGGAAAAGATGGCACGGTCAATCCGGGGCTGCTCGCCGCGCTGAAGCTCGCAGGAGCCACCGAGGTCTATAAAATCGGCGGCTCACAAGCCATCGCCGCACTCGCCTTCGGCACGGAGACGATCCGTCCCGTCGTCAAAATCTTCGGCCCCGGCAACAGCTACGTCGTCGAGGCCAAGCGCCAGGCCTTCGGCGTCGTCTCCATCGACCTGCTGCCCGGCCCCAGCGAGGTGCTCATCCTCGCCGACCAGTCCGGCAATCCCGCCTTCATCGCCGCCGACATCCTCGCTCAGGCCGAGCACGGCAAAGACAGCATGGCCGGATTCCTCACCGATGACGCCGCACTGCTGGAGGCCGTGGTCGCACAGGTCGAGGAGCAGTCCAAAACACTCAGCCGCCAGGCCCAACTCACCCCCGTGTTGGAAAAAGGCGTCTTCCTCATGCTCGTCCCCAGCTTGGAAGACGGCGCACGCCTCGCCAACGATTTCGCCCCCGAGCATCTCACGCTCATCACCACGCGCGAAGCAGCCATCCTCCCGCTCATTCGCACCGCAGGCGCGATCTTCCTCGGCAACCACTCGCCAGTTGCCGTCGGTGATTTCCTCGCTGGCCCCAGCCACACCCTGCCCACCGGCGGCTCCGGCAAATCCTTCCCCGGCATCACCGCAGACATGTTTCAGCGCCGCACCAGCATCATTCGCCTCGACCGCGAAAGCTGCGCCAAATCCGAACCCATCGTCAGCGCGATCAGCGCCGTTGAGGGGCTTGATGCGCACGCCCGTTCGGTGTCCATTCGCGCCTCATGAACCCTCGCCTCTGCCTCATCGCCCTACTGCTCGTCGCCTGCGGCAAAGAAGCCTCGCAGCCCGAGCCCAAAGCCAAGACCGCTGCCACTCCTGCGCCCGCACCAGCATCTAGCAAGCCGGTCGTCCCCGAGAAAAAACTCCCCCCGGTGCCTCAAGGCAAACTGCCACAGATGGACCCCGAGAAAGCCAAATTCATCGCCGTCCCCAGCACCCCCCAAGACCCCGAAGTCAAGAAAGCAGCCAAGCCCACCACCGAGTTCAAGGAAGCCGAGACCCCAGCCGCCCAGCCCACGACAGAGCTCAAGAAAGCAGAGCCACCCGCTCCCGAGATCAAAAAAGCTGCCGCAGCAAAGCCGTAGCATGCGCAACTCCGGCACGTGAAACGGGCGCCAGCCCGTCCGGCTTTCGCGCCCTTTCTCCAAGCCACAGGCTGGCAGTCTGTTTCACGTCAGAACCATGATTTCTGGCGTTCAACCCCAGCCACTCAGACCGGCACCCGAATCTCCAGCCACTGGCTCTCCGCATCTGCTGGCTTCACGAGACGCGCGGAGGCAGCGAGAGTCGCGGGCACCAGCGCAAAGTCGCCTGCTTTAAGCGTGTCTCCACCGAGGCTGATCTTGCCGCTCACCACCGCAATGGTAAGGCTTTCGCCTGGAACCCCCGCCTGCTTGGAGCCACTGAGCACTTTGACGTTGAAGTACTCGCAGTTCACGAGCGTGCCGTTGGACTGGACCTGCTGCACGCCCGGCGCGAAATCCGTGAAGTCGATGCTCTTCATCGACTCCTCCACATGCAGCGCACGCGGTTTGCCATCCAGCCCCACACGATTCCAATCAAAGACGCGATACGTCGTGTCGCTGTTCTGTTGGATCTCATAGATCAGCAATCCAGCGCCGATCGCATGCACGCGGCCGCTTGGAATGAACAAGCAGTCGCCTGTCCGCGCTTCGATCACATGCACCACCTCGGCCACCGTGCCGTTTTGCAGCGCCGCTTCAAAATCCGCGCGCGACACTCCCGGCTTCAGCCCTGCATAAATCTTCGCCCCAGGATCCGCATGCGCGATGTACCACATCTCCGTCTTCGGTTCGCCCTTCAATTCCGCCGCCATGCTCGCTGGCGGATGCACCTGGATCGAGAGATCATCACACGCATCGAGAATCTTCATCAGCAGCGGGAAGGTGGGACTGGTGGAAGCCAGCAGCGCTTTGCCAAACACCTCTTCACGGTGGTTCGTCCACAGCTCATGCAGGGACACGCCCTCTGCCGTCACACTCGGAGCCTCAGGCCGGTCACACACCGTCCAGGCTTCACCAAAGGGAGTCGTGGCATCCGGCAGGGTGGCTCCCAGCAGAGTCTCCATGCGGCGTCCACCCCAGACGCGGCTTTGATAAATGGGAGTGAATCGAATGAGGTGATTGAATTTCATATGCACATAATCAACCACAGCCTGCGTTGACGCTCCACCACGAACACGCCAGATTGCCCTCTGTGAACCAAATTGAAGCCACCTTTATTCAGTCTCTGAAGGAAATCTTACCTGCGGACAGAGTGCTCACCTCTGCCGAGGACATCGTGCCCTACAGTTTCGATGGCACCGCCGCACTCAAGCAGCGCCCCGGCGCGGTCGTTTTCCCGCTGACCGCCGAGGAAGTCTCCGCATGCGTCAAACTCGCCCGCAGAAACAACGTCCCCGTCGTCACCCGTGGCTCCGGCACCGGCCTCAGCGGTGGCAGTGTGCCGCTGGCAGGCTGCCTCGTGATCTGCCTCGTGAAGATGGACAAGCTCATTGAGGTCGATGAAAAAAACCTCACGCTGCGTGCACAAAGCGGCGTCATCACCAAAGAGATCGACGATGCCGCAGCCAAGGTCGGCCTCTTTTATCCGCCTGACCCCGGCTCGATGAAAATCTCCACCATCGGCGGCAACGTGGCCGAAAACTCCGGTGGCTTGCGCGGCCTCAAATACGGCGTCACACGCGATTACGTCATGGGCATCGAAGTCGTGCTGCCAGACGGCACTCTGACCTTCCTCGGCAACAAGTGCGTCAAAGACGTGGCCGGTTACTCGATGAAAGACATCTTCATCGGCAGCGAAGGAACTCTCGGCATCATCACCGAAGTCATCCTCAAAGTGCTGCCACGTCCCAAAGCACGCAAAACGATGCTCGCGCTCTACGATTCGATGGACGCCGCCGCCAAAACGATCTCCGCCATCATCGCCGCCAAGATCATTCCCTGCACGCTGGAGTTCCTCGACCGCGTCACCGTGCAGTGCGTCGAAGACTACGCCAAGATCGGCCTGCCCACCGATGTGGAAGCCCTCGTGCTCATGGAGACCGACGGCCATCCCGTCGTCGTCGAAGAAGAAGCCGCGCAGATGATGGCGCTCGCCACCGCCAACGGTGCCCGCGATGTGCGCGCCGCCGCCGATGAAGCCGAAGGTGCCAAACTCGCCGCCGCCCGTCGCAATGCCTTCTCCGCCCTCGCCCGCGTGCGCCCCACCACCATCCTCGAAGACGTCACCGTGCCACGCAGCGAACTCGCCACCATGGTCGCCTTCATCGACAGCGTCGCCAAAAAGCACAAGCTCCAGATCGGCACCTTCGGCCATCTTGGCGATGGCAACCTGCACCCCACCTTCCTCACCAATGAGCGCGATCACGAAGAGATGCATCGCATTGAAATCGCGCTCGAAGAAATCGTCGATGAAACCATCCGCCTCGGCGGCACCGTCACCGGCGAGCACGGCGTCGGCCTCGCCAAAAAAGCCTTCCTCAAACGCCAACTCGGCGAAGGCAGCTTCGAACTCATGCGCAGCATCAAACAAGCTCTCGATCCCCAGGGCCTGCTGAACCCCGGGAAGATTTTTGATCCGAGGAATTGATCATGCCATCTGCAAACCTCCTCAAATCCCTCGACTACTCCGTGCTCCAGCAGTGCATGCACTGCGGTATGTGCCTGCCGACGTGCCCGACCTACGTCGAGACAAAAATGGAGCGCAACAGCCCCCGTGGCCGCATCTCGCTCCTGCGTGCCGTGGCGGACGGCGAACTCGAAGTTTCCAAGGCGCTCTCCGACGAGATGTACTACTGCCTCGGCTGCCTCGCCTGCCAGACCGCATGCCCGGCAGGCGTGAACTACGCCGAGCTGTTTGAGACCGCGCGTGCCGAAGTCGAACAGGCGCAGGTGAATGACGGCATGCAGCGTGACTTCTGGCGCTGGCTCTCGCTGAACGTCATCTTCATGCGCCCCTGGCTGCTGCGTTTGATCGGCCGCCTGCTCCGCATCTACCAAAGCACCGGGCTTGAGCGTCTCATGCGCAAGGTCCACTTCTTCGGCCTCATGCCGCCCTCCTTGAAAAAGCTGGAGCCGCAGACCCCGCAGATCGCCGCGCAGTTCTCCGACGACCTCATCTGGCCAGAGGAATCGCCCAAAGCGGGCAAAGCCCACCGCGTCGGCCTGCTCACCGGTTGCATCCAAGATCTCGCGTTCTCCAACATCAATCGCGACACCGTCGATGTCCTTCTCGCCAACGGCTGCGAAGTCATCACACCGCGCTCGCAAAGCTGCTGCGGCTCGCTGCATGCGCACAACGGCGAACTCGAACTCGCCCGCGAACTCGCCCGTAGGCAGATCGACAGCTTCGATCTGGATGAACTCGATGCCATCATTACCAATGCTGGCGGCTGCGGCTCGCATTTAAAAACCTACGGCCATCTGTTGCACGACGATCCCTTCTACGCCGACAAGGCAAAGATGTGGGACAAGAAGGTGAAGGACATTCACGAATGGCTCGTGCAGATCCGCTTCCGCAAACCCACCACAGGTGCGGGTGTGACCGAGGTCACCTACCACGAAAGCTGCCACCTCTGCCACGGCCAGAAAGTCGTTTCGCAGCCGCGCCAAATCCTCAACAGCATACCCGGACTCGTGTTCAAAGAACTGCCCGAGTCGAACTGGTGCTGCGGCAGCGCCGGCATCTACAACATCACCCAGCCCGAGCAGAGCCAGAAGCTCCTCGACCGCAAAGTCGCCAACCTGCGCCAAGCCGGAGCCCCAGTCGTCGCCACCAGCAATCCCGGCTGCCATCTCCAAATCGCCAACGGCCTCCGCTCCTGCGGCGACCATCCCTGCCACCAAGTCACGCAACCCGTGACCTTGCTCGCCCAAGCCTACCGCGCCGAACAAGAAGTGTAACAAGGTGTGGGGGTCTCCCGACCCCCACTCTGGAATCCCAACGCGGGGGCAGAGCCCCACTGCCATTTAGTTTAGAAGACAGCTTTTTTCACGGTGCGTTGGTAGAGGTAGGAACGAGCGGCGATCTGGGTGCCGCGAGGTGAGGCCCGAGCTGACCGGCAGCACACGGGGCTGGCGATGAACAAGGCGTGCA
>CAINGK010000206.1 GCA_903848465.1 uncultured Verrucomicrobiota bacterium | reverse complement strand
CTTTCGTCGCTGGCCTTCACCGCACAGTTCAGCTTTGAGCAGTTCCCATTCTTCATCACTCAGGTCGGTCGGATAGTCGCGTGCCATCCTCCCACTTTACAGATTTTCTAACTCTTGCCACATTTGCCGGACAGGCTCTGAGCTGAGTTGACGGTTGTTTACAGTGGTTGACCGTAGTTGACGATGGTTTCCCATCCGTCGAAACGGCTGTGCCATAAACATGCAGTCTAGGCCCCTGCTCGCGGTAGGCCCAATCTCACCAGCGCGTGAAGCCTCGCGACAGGAAGCTCCAGCGCCCCGCGAGCGCGGAGCGTCTTGGACTGCGGTGACAGAGATGCAAGGCGCAAGCCTGCATCGGCGGCACCGCTTTCGCGGGGTGATGATTGCGCTGTGGACTCATCCCACTGTACGGCCTGCGAAAGCGGTGTCGCGCCAAGACTTGCCGCACGCACTCAAAGACACTCCGCGCTCGCCTAGGCGCGGGGCTTCCTACTACGCGACAGCGTTTTGGAGTGCTCCAGTCCTCTGGAGCTTTCCGCGGGCCTGTGCATGTGCGAAAGCGTCTGGAGGCCCCGCGCATTGATTCGTTACGATTCCAGGACGCCCCCGCTAACATTCACCATCAGGTGAGTGTGAACCTGCCTCGTGCCAAGACTTCGACGGCACGGCTAATGATTAGCCGCTATTCTGGAAAAAAACCACCGTCAACAATCGTCAACCACGGTCAACAACCGTAAACCTCCACCAAACTCATCCCCAAAAATGAAACCACTGATTCAGCCATCCCACGACGGCAGCAATGGAACCCAGCACAATCAGGCCTTCCGTGAGCAAGCGTAGGCGTTCGCTGCGGCGGGCGCGTTGTTTGGCGATGGGTACCCGGCGGTGACGCGGGGCAGGGGAGGCAAGCTCCATCGGCGGTACCATGTTCACATTATCCAGGCGGTGCTGCCTTTGAATACGGGGCGCTGCCGTGATGAAGCACTCCAAACGGTGAATCTCAGTATTCAATTCATCCGCGCGTTTGGTGAGCTGCTTTGCGCCGCGCTGCGGTGAAACCTCCCGCTTCAAGTCCTGGGCAGACTTCGGACGACGGGCACGGACTTTGCGATTGCCAGAAAACAGAGCCATAAGGATGAGGGGGAATGGATTCGCGAAATCAGAACATCAGACGGATCAGCACGATGGCCACGAGCACCGTGCCCATCAGCGGCAGCGTGAAGGCAAAGCCACGGCGCAGCCAAGTGCGCAGGTCATCGGCATTCCCGTTGATGAAAGAAGGCATCACCGACGCATTGGCGTCATCGAGATTGATCGGTCCGCCCGCACTCACGCCTTCCTGCGGCCCCATGGCATGCAGGCGGCGGATGCCTTTGGCGTAGTCACCTTCGGCATCGTCGATGGCGGCCAAGGCGTTGTCGAGTTCTTCACCCACCTGGGAGCGGTGCCATTTCTCCGGCTGGAGCGATTTCAAAATGTCCAGATGCCGGCGGAATTCATCGTGAATGGCGGCGAGATCCTCGACACGCTTCTGCGCATCGAACAGCTCACGCTCGACCAAGCCAGCCGAGCGGCCGATCTTTTCGACCAGATCACGCTTCCCAGCCACGAACCGCTCCTGCTTGATGCGTAGGGCTTCGAGATGCTGCTTCTGACGTTCGATTTCCTCCTGCTGGCGGCGGAGTTCCAGCAACTGCTCCTGTGCGGCCTTCACTTTAGAGTCCACATTTTCCAGCGAGGTAGCCACAGCGTGCCCATCCATGAATTCAGGAGCATCTTCAAATACGAGGAGATTATCCTCATGGTGGCCGTTGGCAGTGGCGAGGGCGGGTGCTTTGCGGGTGATCATGGGATTGCTGGAAATTATTTCCAGCATCCAAATACTACAGATGTCTTAAATATTCCAGATTTTTCGTCTGCCGTTTCGCGAAAAAATACGGAATGCCTCCAAATACCACGGTCAGCACAGCCACTCCAGCCAAGGCCGCCAGCTCCAGTCCTCCGTTATATTTCACCAAAGCCACCGCATCCTGCCTGAGATTCTGCCAGGATGGCAGCAGGAGGACGGTCATGCCGCCGACGATGTAAACAAAGCTGGCGATCAGGCAAGCGGTCCCGCCAAATCCAGAAACAATGCGCGCTGGATTCGACTCCCGGAAATTGGGCAGCAGCGCCCCGAGGGAAAGCGCCAGTGCGGTCAGCCCATAGCTCATCATGAGAATCGAAGCGCTGAAAAACAGAATGCGTTGCCGTGGCAGCCCCAGCGACACTCCAGAAACCACCACCAGCGTCACCATGACCAGCGCCAGCACGCTAGCGCTGAGGCGCAGTTTCAGGGCCAGCACACGGTGCAGTGGCAGGGGGGAAAGCCCCAGAATCCACAACCGCTGCCCTTCTAGGCTGAACTGCGGGTAGATGAAGCGCGTCGTGAGTGTGGACAGCGCCAGACAGCACACCAGCAGGTTCAAATGACTCACTACCGTGATCCAAAACGGATTCTGCAAGTCGTAGCCCAGCTTGCGCAGGTTCATCGAATAGATCAGCAGCAGGCCAAAGATGATCGCACTCTGTCCCCACTGCACCGGCTCGCGCAAAAACGTGCGGACTTCCTTCACCAGCAGCGCAAACGAGGCACGATCAAGCGCCAGCGCCCGCCGCAGCCACTGGCTCAGGCGTCCGGGCTTGTTGCTAGCCACGGGTACTTTGCCCTTACTGACAGCTCCCGGTGCCGCGCTCATGATGCGGTTCCAGGCGGAATAATAACAGCGGCTCGCGATCTGGGTCGTGATCAAAATGCTTATCAGCGCGTTGGACAGGAGCACGAGGTTAAAAAACAGCGTGCGCTCAAACATGCCGCGTCCGGCGGCCTGAATGGTTTCCGCCACCCAGGAGCTTGGCAGCAGCGGATGCATGCAGATTTCCGTGTGCCGCAGGATCTGGTTCAGACTTGCGCTCAGATCCCCTGAGTTCAGCGTTTCCACGCTCGTGTGCCAGATGGGCAGCGTTTGGATCAGTAAAACAGCGACGACTGCCAGCACGGGCTTCCACATCCAGCGCCGCGCCCACAGCACCAGAGCGATCAGTAGCCAGGTCGATGCATTGGCCGCGATCATCACCAGCGCCAGTAGCGCGGGCAAGACCGCGAGCATGAATTTCGCATCCGCCTTGTAGGTCTGTGCCAGCGCCAGCAGGATGGGGGTGCTCAGTAGCAGCAGTCCCCAGCTAGCCAGGAGCATGCCCTCCAGCGTCTTCCACAGCACCAGACTGCGCGGCGGCAGCGGCAGCGCGATCTGCCATTCCATATCCTTGCGCCGGAACAGGCTCATACCCGTGATCGTGCCATTGGAGATGATCAGCATCACGAAGAAGAAAAAGAACAGCAGAAACACCAGCCGCTCCGTGAGCAGCGGACCGATCAAGGGCAGCTTCATCATGAAGTCCAGACCGCGTGCCACCAGCAGATAGGCAGCGAGGCTGTACAGCCCGAGGAATCCGCCCACCGTCACACTCAGCAGTTTGTTTTCACGCATGCCAAAGCGCAGCTTGTGCCGCAGCATGCGCCCATGCGCCTGGGCTAGCAGACAAGTGGCAGATGCGGTGGTCATGGCCTCGGGTCGCAGTCTATTTGTTGCCGAGCATGTTTTGCTCGATCAGGTTTCTTTTGCCACCCACGATACTCAGGGATGGCTCCTTGCTCCGCAGTTCCTTGTCGCGGTCGTCCTGGATGAGGTTGCCGGTTATGAGGCTGTTCGTCACCTGCTCCAGCCGCATGCCCACGCCATCGGAGTCCAGCACGCTGTTGTGGCAGATTTGCAGCCGGTTGCAGGCTTCGATGTCCACCGCCGCACGCTGCTTCCACACGCCGCTGATCACATTGTTGTTAAAGATACTGTCTTCACAGCGCAGGAAGACGATGCCGTTCTTCTCGGCGTTGTCATTGCCGTTCACCAGATAGCGCGGATTGCGGTCAAAGTTGTTCCCCGTGACCACGACATTGCCGCTGTCTTCCACGACCAGATCGTGCTGAAAGCCTTCCCAGAAAGTGTTGCCGGTGATCGTCACTCCGCGTGAGTGGTGAATATCGACGTTCACCTGCACATCGCTAAACACATTCGCAGTGATGGTCACATTGCCTTCGCGGGTGTGCTCGCGTCCACCACGCCGCAGCAGGGAGGCATCCGTGCCAGAGCCGATGATGCGAATGTTGGCTGAGTCCGGCGACTTGTGCGTGTGCTGCAGGGTGCAGCCGGTGATCGCCACTTCGCCGATGGAGCCGCCGCGTGAATCGAGCATCACATTCGCGCTGGGCGGGCCATCCTTGGCGTGATTGCCTTCGATGTCGCAGGTGCCGATGTGCAGATTTCTCACA
Source organism: uncultured Verrucomicrobiota bacterium (assembly GCA_903848465.1). Lineage (GTDB taxonomy): Bacteria > Verrucomicrobiota > Verrucomicrobiia > Verrucomicrobiales > Verrucomicrobiaceae > Prosthecobacter. Next base: position 25,187 of record CAINGK010000206.1, on the reverse strand, counting down.
TTGCCTCCCACGGAAACGACACCCCCACCGCCATTGTAGCTGATGTGGCTGCCCACGATGTTGGATTGGTGCAGGTTCACATTGTCGAAAAACACACCGATGCCTTTGTTGTGGTAGAAATGGCAGGCCGAGATCAGCACGTTGCGATTGCGGTTGGTCAAATGCACCGCGTGCCGACATTCACGAATGACGACGCGACTGAGCGTGATCTGCATCGTGCCCGTGGCCTCGATGCCATCCGCTGCGTCATTTGCCCCCACGATTTCGATGCCTTCCACCATCGGCGTGCGCTGGCTCTCCCAGACCTCCGGCTTGAACGTATCTGGTGCTGCCGAGCCTTCATGCGTGCCCACAAACAGCAGTGCGGGTCCAGTTCCCGCCATGACCAGCCGTGCCGTGCCGTCTCCGGTCAGCGCCGCATAGCCGGTTTTGGCCAGGTCGATCTTCAGCGTTTGCGAGATGAGATACATCCCCTTGGGCAGTTTCACGCTGCCCTGAGTGTCGAACAAATGCTGAATCGCCGCCGTGTCATCCGCCTTACCATCGCCCACGGGTTCTTGCGCCAGCACCATGCTTGCTGTGGCCAGCAGCAGAAGAAAAGATTTTGAGATCATTGATGCAGCCTAGCTGCCTGCCGGGGTTTTAGTCAATTTGAAGCTGCGGCCGTCGTTGAGAAATCGTCTCAGGCGGAGTAACTTTGCAATCACTTGAAACCCGCGTCTTCTACGCCACGTATCGACCTCGCAGCATCCAACCCAACACTCTCATGCACTCCACCGCACGCATCCTTGCTCTTATTGTCGGCTTGAGCACGGCCTCCGCTTTCGCGCAGGCTGACCTGTCCGAAGCCTTCCTGCCGATGTTCATGCCGCTGCCTACCGAGGCTCCGTCCCCCACCAATGAACTCACCGAGGCGAAGATCAATCTCGGCCGCCAGCTTTACTTTGAGACCCGCATTTCCAAGGGCGGCAAGATGTCCTGCAACTCCTGCCATGTGCTCGACAAATACGGCAACGACAATCTGCCCTTCTCCCCCGGTCATGAAGGCAAGCTCGGTGGCCGCAGCTCTCCCTCCGTGTACAATGCCGCGCTGCACATCGCCCAGTTCTGGGATGGTCGTGCGCCCAGCGTGGAGGAGCAGGCCAAAGGCCCGGTGCTCAATCCCGTCGAAATGGGTGCCCCTAGCGAGGAATTCGTCATCAAAGTGCTCAAGAGCATGCCCGGCTACGTCGATGCCTTCAAAGCTTCCTTCCCTGGCGAGGCCGACCCCGTGAACTACAACAACTTCGGCAAGGCCGTGGGTGCCTTCGAACGCAAGCTGCTCACCCCCTCCAAATGGGACGCCTTCCTCAAAGGCAACAAGGAAGCCCTCAGCGCCGAGGAGAAAAAAGGTTTCGCCACTTTCGCCAAAACCGGCTGCGTCACCTGCCACAACGGCGTGGCCGTCGGTGGCATGATGTATCAGAAACTCGGTCTCGTGAAGGCCTGGCCCGATCTCAAAGACAATGGCCGTGCGGACATCACCAAGAGCGACGGCGAGAAGTTTTTCTTCAAAGTCCCCAGCCTGCGCAACATCACCGAGACCGCCCCCTATCTCCATGACGGTTCGGTCAAAACCCTCGACGAGATGGTCAAGCGGATGGCCGAATACCAGCTCGGCAAGATGCTCAGCGATGAAGAAGTGGCTTCCATCATCACCTTCCTCAAAGCCTTGAAGGGTGATCTCCCCGCCGATTACATCAAAGCTCCCAAGCTGCCAGAAAGCACCGCTGATACGCCCAAGGCCTAATCAGTCAGTCCAGTTCTAATTTTCTCATCAGCCGGGCCTGCAAGCCCGGCTGATTTGTTTGGGGCCTCCTGTGAGCGCATTGTTAGAGTCTTGACTCTGCCCTCAATTCCAGAATAAAAAGCTGGGGTGGTCGCGTAATGGGTTCCTGTCCAAATTCGCGGTCATTCCCGCAACGCGCCAGCCAACCCACAAGGAGGAAGTACCATGCATGCAAAGTCCACACCTCGGCATCCAGTCATAAGGTTGAGCTGTTGGGGCCTATTGATACTGACTGTCTGGCAGCCTACGATGTGGGCACAATCGCCAGCCAGTGCTCCTGCGGCGGAGATCCCCCAGGTAACTGACGCTGATCTGGACTACGCCACCCGAATGGCTCTCGCGCAGGGCGTGCTGACACTGAAGAAGTTTGCTCAGGCAGATCCGCAGGGCTGGATCATCCCGCCTATCCAGAAGGTCACCCTCACAGGCTACAAGGATGTGCCGCTCAAATACCGGCTCATCGAGCGCGATGTTCCCATCTATGAATACACCGACCTCGTTGTCTTGACGCCCGGTCCTTCGCCGGGAGATCCTCCCGTGCGGCGGATCGTGCAGCAGCCGACCAAGCAGATCGGCACACGCAAAGAATCGCACATCCGTTATGACCCCACGGGTCCGCTCGAAAGGATCTACAAGCAGCCCATCTACGAGCACGTCGGAGACACCTCCTGGAGCTACAGCCTCATTGGCGACTCCGCCATGGCGCTCACGGCGCTGCGTGCCGCCGGGGTGCCCGAGAATGACCCTGTAGTGACTCACATGGTGGAGAACATTCTCCTCTATCTCGACACCTACGGCCCGCCGGATCAAACGTGGAATCTTGCCTGGCTGGCCGTCGCGACGGCCCAAACGGACGACAGCATCGCTTCGGATTGGACGGAAAAGCTCGCGTCACGTCTGCTGGACGGTCAGATCACCGACGGTGCCGCACGCGGCCTGTGGGGGCCGATGTGCTTTCATCCCCGCCTCATCTCAGTGCTGATCAGTGACTACCTCGCTAGCGACGCCGAGGTCACTCGCATGCAGGCCAAGCAAAAGGAACGCCCCACCAAAGCCAACCAGGTGCTGCTCGCCCAGGCCGAAGGCGCGCGCAATCGGTTGAAAAAATATGCGGACACCTGGAGCCACCTGGGGCTGAAGTTTGCCACGGCGGAGTTTCCGCTGATCTGGGAGGACATGTTGACGGAGAAGGCGCAGTTTGCCGGTGCCACCGACTTCTTCTACAACCAGCGCTCTGCCGACATGGAAAGCACCTGGGTGGCGCTGCATGCGCTGTCCGTTTGTGCAGAAATGAAACGTCTGCCCAAAGTCTCGCTGCGCACTCCCATGCCTGCGGCCTACGACGCCACTCATAAGATCGGCGCCACGGTCTCCGGCCCCAAGGGCACCTCTGCGGGCTCGCAGCTCAATGAGACCACGGTGCCGCCAGAGGCCTCCATGGCCGTGCTGGCCCGTGCGGCCAACGCACTCGTGAGTCTGCTGCCCGAGAAAGGTGGCTGGAACGAGTGCAACTTCCACCAGCCCGTCAAAGATTTCGACGCCTTCAGCCGCTACCTCGCCGTGCCTGCGGATCCTTCGAGTTTTCCGCCGCTCGCATCACCCGTCACGGCCACGAGCGCTGCGATGGGCATCGCCGCGTTTGACAGCATCGGCCGCGCCGTGGGCATGGACAAGCTGGCGAAGTTTCAAAGCAAATTCAATGCGGCAGCGATGGGGCGGCTCGCCGCGCAGCGGGAACTGCTCAAAACTCTGTGGCCCAAACCCACGCAGCGCCCGCAGGGAATCACCAACGACCGCATGGATCTCTTCCTGCCCCTCATGCGTCCGCTACAGGTTGAGGAACCTGACACGGTTCTTTCCAGCGAGATCGCCTTCGAGCTCACTCGCTATCTGATCCTTGGGGCTGATCCCGACGGTGGCTGGGGATCTAAACTCCGCCGGGTTTACATCCCCAGCAGTTCTCGTGAGCGCTTCAAGGCACTGGAAAAGCTGCCCGGCCAGATATGGCAGGTGTGGCGGCTGGATGTGCCGGTGGATCTGAACAAAGCGCACATCGGCCTCTGGCATGTGACTCCTTCCAACAACTCGTATTACAACAGCATCAGTCCCGGCTCCCCGTACAACACCGCCGTTGCCGTGTACTTCCTTGCTTCGCGTCTCAAAAACCCTGGAGCCATTTTGGAAAAACTCTGCGCTGATCCCACGCTGGCTGATCAGCGCCAAAGCGTCGATGCCCTGCTGCTGCCACAACCCAAGCCCAAACCAAAACCAGCGCCCGTTGTCGCCACCAAGCCAGCAGCGCCCATCGTGAAACCGGCTGAAAAAGCCATCGTGAAAGCCGAGGAAGTCATTCCTGTTATCCCCATCAAGCCCGCCGACACGCAGCCCAAGAAGGACGAGTCCTTTTGAAGCGCGGCGAGGTCTGGAATGCAGCCGCCTCGCGGCTCTTCATTGATCCCACGCCTGCAAGCCAGTCACCGGCAGCAGTGCATCCGCAGCGGCACGCCATGCGGGAGTGCTAGCTTTTTGAAACAGCTCGTAAATGACTTTTTTGCTGTGCGGATCAGCGATTGAATTGGGTGCATTGCGCCACAAGCCCAGCCTGAGGCCCCCCTCGTGAGCATGATCCACATGACGATGATAAATGAAGGCATCCACCGTCGGCAGGGCTTGGATCTTCTCCCAGGCATACGCATACGCTGCTGCCTGAAGCTGTTCACCATCCGGCGTGTTCAGGGTGTGGAAACCCTGCTCGCTGAGGATGATGCGGCGTGGCTTGTTGTTATACAAAAACTCGGGCCGTTCGAGATGCTTCGGCAGCACCTCAAGGTTCTTGAAGGTGACTTTGTTGCTGTTGTCATCATGCGTGACGGTTTTATCCGCCCAGGCGCGCGGATTGCCGAGGTCTTCGGGGTAGGGGTGCCACGCCACGTTCCAGTCGAAGTCGCCGCGCTCACGCACCAGGCGCGCAAAAGTGTCGAGGAAATCTCTTCCTGGCGTGGCCTCCTGCGCACTCACATTCGCCATGCTGCTGCGCCAATGATGATCGGAGGAGAGATAGGTGCGCGCGTTTTGCGAGTGCTTGCGAATCGCGTGGTGCATGATGCGAAAGGCTTTCTCATACTCACTCGCGGCGGTTTCCAGCGGTACCAGCCCCATGTTGTTCCACAGGAAGTGTGAGTTGACCTCGTTGCCAATGATCCAGCCCCAAGCTCGACCATGCTCGGGATGCGCACCGCTCCAGCGCTCGGCCAGCATACTCATCACCGCGTCCAGAAAGCCGCTCGTCGTGTTCACAGCGCCGACACTGAACTTGTAATCTTTAAGATGCCCCGGATGCAGCACAACAGCGTCAATGGCCGGGTTCTTCGATGGGTAGGCAATGATAATGAGATAAACAAGCACGCCCTTGTCGGAGAGCGGTTTGATCTGGCGGTCCAGCGCGGCGAAGTAGTTCTGATTGAACACAAACTCACCGGCCTCCGGCTTCGATTTGGGATCATATAACGCGGTGAGATTCACATTGATGCCCGCATGGTGAATGCCCAGCGCCAGCGCATCATCCACCATCTGCACCTGCAACCCCTTCTGATTGGGCGGCGTGGGAAAAGGATCCGTGTTTTGCGCACAGGCGATTTGCGCGAGGAGGAGGCCGAGAAGAAGATGACGCATGAGTGACGACACAATCACCGCAGCAAATGAACCGCCGCAAGCTTTCTGCGAACGCTGCGGCAAGCCTGATGCAGTAAAGTTTGGGGACGAGTTTATCTGCGACGAATGCTACACCGCCTGCGGTTCCTGCTGTGCAGGTGAGGAGGGCTAAGATAGGGGGCTACTCCTTCTCCGGCACCAGCTTCAGCGCCAGCTTCCGAAAATCCTTCACGCGGTGAAATGTGGCCGTATCCGCATCATGCTGATTCGGTGCATTGATGCTCGAACGCGCGATGATGGCGAGATCATCTCCATCGACGACTGGACGCGCGTACATAAAGGATTGCGAAATCTTGGCCGCTTGCGCGATGCAGCCCGCCGGAAACCAGTTCAAGCCGTCGAGGCTGTATTGCAGCATGAGGAAGCGCCGGTCATTCGCGCTCGCTTTGAAGTGGCCCAGTTTGAGCGCCTCTGCCTGCCAGCCAAAGATGTCCTGGCTGTCCACCGCCAGATTGGCCGTGGCCCAGAAGAGCTGGGATGGCTCATCGCGCAGCACGCAGAACTTGAGCTGGCCGCCGGGCATGGCGCTGAACTGGGTAAACTTCAGGTCCAGCTTTGTGCCGTCATCGCTTGCATCAAACACCGTACACAGACCGGCCACGGTCGGGCGTTTGATCTTGGTAGCGGCGAGCAGGCGCAAGCGACCTTGCACCTCGATCACGTTGGCTTCGAGAAACTGATCCGGCTGGCTGGCAAACTTGGGATCATAGGTGCCGGCGGGCGCGCCGGGAAAAGTCACCGGCTCGGAGATGCGCCAGGCCTTGGGATTCATGGGATCGCCGGTGAGATCCCCTGCGATCAGACGCGGCCCACGCCGCATGCCGAAACTCATGTCATCCGTGGCCCAGTAGATGTGATCTTTGTTTTGCACCATGCCCGTGTGGCAGTTCCAGTAGTAGCCAGTGAATAGCGTCACAGGTGCCGACCACGTTTTGCCGCCATCATCGCTGCGTAGCAGCAGCAAGTCGGCGTTGCGCTTTTTGCCCAGGCCCGCCTTGTTCGTGAAGAGGTAGAGCCTGCCGCGATCCACCCATGGAGCGGCGGAGTAATAAGGTAGGTCGGCTTGATGCTGCCAAGTCTTGCCGCCATCGCCACTGCGCAGGATGTGCGTCACGCTGTGTTCCGCACGCCGTTCCTCACTCCACTTTTCCCGTGGCACCACCGGCACCGCTGCGATGAGCGCACCATCGTCCATGCGCACGAGTCCCGGACCTTCCACGTAGTATTCAGGATCAGGGTTGTGCCAGACGACGACGTGATCCTGAGCCAAGGACTCTACCGCGTGAAGGCAGCCAGTGCTGAGGATCAAAGCGGCGAGAGTGACGATGCGGGGGAAGGGGAGGATGAACACCCTGGCACAACGAATCATGCGAGTGGATGTTGCATGTGATCAAAAACATGCTATTCCAGCGGCAGAATGCTCCCAACAAAGCACAACATGCGTTGAGACGCCGCGCATTCCTCCCGTAGGTTCGCGCATGCCTCTCGCCTCCTTCTTCCACCCACGCAGCATCGCTCTCGTCGGAGCCACGGAACGGGAAGGAAGTGTCGGGCGGGCGATCTGGGAAAATCTGCGTGGCTTCTCAGGCCCGGTGTTTCCGGTGAATGCCAAGCGCGCGGAGGTCTGCGGGGTGAAAGCTTATCCAACGCTCGCCGCACTGCCCGAGGTGCCTGAGTTGGTCATCATCATGACGCCAGCCAGCACGGTGCCCCTGCTCGTCGAGGCCGCAGGTGTGGCGGGCGTGAAAGCGGTCATCGTGATTTCTGCGGGCTTCAAGGAAACCGGGGCCGCAGGTGCCAAACTCGAAGCCGCAGTGCTGGCAGCCGCGAAGCGGCATGGCGTGCGCCTCATCGGCCCGAACTGCCTCGGCTTGATGAATCCGCATGCAAACCTAAACGCGACCTTCGCCAGCAGCATGGCGCAGCCGGGAAGGGTGGCGTTTCTGAGCCAGAGCGGGGCGCTCTGCACCGCCATCCTCGACTGGAGTCATGAGCAGAAGGTCGGCTTCAGCGCCTTCGTTTCCACCGGCGCGATGGCCGATGTGGGCTGGGGCGATCTCATCCGCCATTTCGGTGAAGATCCGCACACCAGCAGCATCGTCATCTACATGGAATCCGTGGGCGATGATGCAGCCGCATTCCTGGCCGCCGCACGCGCCGTGGCGGCACAAAAGCCCATCGTCGTGATCAAGGTCGGACGCACCGCCGAGGCCTCGCGTGTGGCCGCCTCCCACACCGGCGCACTGACCGGTAGCGATGCCGTGCTGGACGCCGCGCTGCGCCAAAGCGGCGTGCTGCGCGTGGACACCATCGAGGAGCTGTTTGACATGGCCGAGGTGCTGGCCAAGCAGCCGCTGCCCACCGGACGACGGCTGGCGATTGTGACCAACGCGGGCGGTCCCGGTGCGCTCGCGACGGATGCGCTGGTCCTTGGGAAAGGCGAGCTTGCAGAGCTGTCGCCGCAGACCATGGCGGATTTGAATACCTTGCTGCCTGCCTGCTGGAGCCATCACAATCCGGTGGATGTGCTCGGCGATGCCGATGCCGCGCGCTTTGCCCAGGCCCTGCGCATCGTGGCCAGAGACCCCGCCGTGGACGGCGTGCTGGCCATCCTCACGCCGCAGGCCATGACACATCCTACCCAGATAGCGCATGAAGTGGCACAAATGGCTGGCGAGTTTAACAAGCCCCTGCTGGCCAGTTGGATGGGCGCGCAGAGCGTGCAGGAGGGGCGCAGCCTTCTCAATGCGGCGGGAGTCCCGACCTATGATTACCCCGATGAAGCCGCGCTGGCCTTTGTGCGCATGCGCGAGCATCGCCTGCGCCTGATCTGGCTGAGCGAAACCCAAACCGCCCATGCGGACGAGGATGATGCCGAAGCCCTGCCCGTGGTGAGCGATATGATTGACGCCGTGCTCAAGAGCGGGCGCACCCTGATGACGGAGCTGGAGGCCAAGCAACTGCTCCAGGTGGCCGGCATTCCCATCGTGGAAACCCGCGCCGCCTACGATGAAGCCGCCGCCATCACTGCCGCCGAAGCGCTCGGTTATCCCGTAGTGGTCAAGCTGCTTTCCCCCACGATCACCCACAAGAGCGACTGCGGCGGCGTGCAGCTCAATCTCCTCAATGCCGCTGCGGTGCAGCAGGCCTGGCGGCTCATCCGGGACAACGTCACGCACCTGCACGGCCTAGCCGCCTTTGAAGGCGTGACGGTGCAGCGCATGGTCACGCAGAAAGGAATCGAACTCATCCTCGGTCTCAGCACGGACGCACAGTTTGGTCCCGTCCTCCTCATCGGTGCCGGCGGCACGCTCGTGGAAGTGCTGCAAGACCACGCCCTAGCCCTGCCACCGCTCAATCACGCCCTAGCACGCCGCTGGGTCGAGCAGACCCGCATCGCCAAAGTCCTGCACGGCGTCCGTGGTCAGGTGCCAGTGGCCCTGCCCGCGCTGGATGACGTGCTCGTCAAGTTCGCCCGCTTGGTGCAGCACGAGCGCCGGATCGTCGAACTCGACATCAACCCCCTGCTAGCCACCTCCGAAGGCATCCTCGCCCTAGACGCGCGGGTGGTGGTAAGAGCATAAAGCCTCCCAAGTACGATGGGCACTCCTGCCCGTCGATCAGCCCCCCTTTCCTCCCCAGCCCTCAAGGACCACGGATGGCATGGATCAGAAACAATGATCCCAGCGCGTTGCTTGGTCAATGTGTGGCAAAGTAGTGTTAATGCTCATCCTTCAAATGACTTCGAGCGAATAGCATCCACGAAACTCAGCAGGTATGCTCATGAGGTAAGAATGCAGCTCTGCATAAGTAAGGCTGACCACTTTCGAGGACTCAAGTTTGTTCTCCTTACGCCAGCCTTCGGCTTCCTCATAGCGTATCCATGCGGCTATCTGGCGTTTATTATCCGCCATTTTCCGAAACGTAAATGTGTCCAGATTTTTGGCTTCTATTGTAGAACCAATGCAATAGAGTTCGCGTTCACCCAGACTGAATTGATCGAAGGCAGCTATTTGTTCGGTGGGACTATTCATATTGCTTGTGATCTGAATTCCTCAGGTCCAGGGAAATTGCAATTCACGAGTAGCCGCAATGACACCTCAGATGGCCTGAGTAACACTGCCTGCATCCGGTTTGCGCGGGCTTGGTTCGTGAATGTCGTTCATCGGCTGATTCGTCTGAGCAAGCGCTGCGACCATGAGGGCCGTTCGGCTGAAGTGGTCAATGTGTGATAGTGATCCGCTTGAAGCACAGCCTGAAGGCTGGTCGCAAAGCACCATGGCCTAAAACGCTGAATCCGCCCAGCGGGCAGGGCTGTGCTCTCGACAAACGAAGGATCTTCAAGATCGCACAAGTAATGACCGGGAACTTCGGCAACCTCCGAAAACCGGATGAACTGGCCAGCGGGGAGTGTTCCAAGCTCGGAGTCGTCGTAGTCCGGGAGGATTGCAATCGTGTCATACGCCCACACAAAAGTCACCGGCAGGTCGGCGGAAACGCATCGCCACTCCTGAGTGGTTTGAGGACTCCCAATTCCGGACGCCTGATTCATGAGATTGTAACGGGGAGTTTGTGCCAATTTCCAGGTTGCCTATGCATCATCATGCATTTGCGCCTCTGACAGTGTGGGCATCAAGGAGAAGAACGCATCGCAGCGACTTACGATACTGGACAAATCGGCTGTCCTGAATACCTCGGTGTGAAGCTGTTCGCAGTTGGCGGTGACACAATCGATAGCTGCTCGTTCCCATGTCCTTCTGCATGGCCAACTGCGAACGCAAACAGCAAATGGAGCAGAGCATCTGTGCTTCGTCAGGCGTCCGTCGACATCAGTCGTAAAGCCGACTTTAAATCGTCCGCTGTCGTGCTCAGGCTCTAGCTGAAACAAATAGAAATATCCAATTTCGCCGTCTCCAATTAGTGCACCCGGCTCTGTGGACGCAGCGCGGCGTCCAGTGAGCAATGCCTCACGAACTTGGTCAATGTCCGATAATGCGATGGTATCAACTTGCTGATTGCCACGCTCCTCATCCCGCCGCTTCTGAGTAACGATACCCAAACGGCGAACAATTCTGAAGATTGTGGGGCGATGTGCCTGAAGCTCATCAGCAACATCCGCAATCGTTACTCTATCGATAGAATCTTTGAGCATTTGGTGTCGGTTAACTGTTGGCGAACTACCTAATAAGACCCAATCCCACGAATCACGTCAACCGCATTGTCGCCCACTCACCCCACCAGCTCCTCAATCGCCTTACCCCCATCCGCCACAATGGGCCGGGGCCGCCCCTGCGGATCAATCCAGTTGGAGTCCTGCGGGATGCCGAGAAGATGAAACACCGTGGCCGCGAGATCACCCGGAGCGACGCGGCGGCTGGCAATCTCGCCGCCTTGGCGGTCGGTGCTGCCGATGACTTGGCCGTGGCGCATGCCGCCACCGGCGACGACCATGGACATCACGCGCGGCCAGTGGTCGCGCCCAGCGTTCTTGTTGATCGTGGGGCTGCGGCCAAACTCGCCCATCATGAGGATCAGCGTGCTGTCGAGCAGGCCGCGATCTTCCAGGTCGGTGACGATGGCGTGCAGCGTGCGGTCCACGCTGGGCAGCAGGGGAGTGAGGCCTTTTTTGATGCCACCCCATTTCACCTCATCGCCATGATGATCAAAGTAGCCCCAGGCACCGCTCACGGTCACGAAGGTGGAGCCAGCCTCCACCAGGCGACGTGCCAGCAGCGCTTTTTCGCCCAGGCTGTCGCGGCCATAGCGGTCGCGCATGGCGGCGGATTCGGCATCGAGATTGAAGGCGCGCTGCGCGTTGCCCGTCATGAGCACCTCATAGGCCTGCTGCGTGTAGCGATCCGTCGCGGCGATCTGCGCATTGCCATCCACGCTGCGCTTCCAGTCGTCCATCTGCGCCAGCAACTCCCGGCGATTGCTGAGGCGATCCACCGTGAGACCGGCGGAGAGTTTGAGCCGCCCGGACAAGTCCTTGCCGCTCACCGGTTCAAAATCACCGCCCATGTGCCCCGCACCCCAGATGTCAGACACCAGTGAATCCGCCAGCGCGACATAGCCGGGAATACCTGGCGCATTCGGCCCGCGAAATTTGGAAGCGATGGCCCCCATCGACGGCCAGCCGCCGCCATCGCGCCCGTCGTTGGTGCGCCGGGCCAGTGGGTTGCAGGCCTGCATGGTGATGGGCGTGTGATCGCTCGCCGTGCAATCGACCGAGCGGATCAGCGTGAGCCGGTCCATGATCTTCGCCGTCAGCGGCAGGTGCTCGCACACATGAATGCCCGGCACCTTGGAGGCGATGTGGCCAAAGGGGCCGCGCACCTCGCTCGGTGCCTCCGGTTTCGGATCCCACATGTCGATGTGGCTCGGCCCGCCAGAGAGCCAGAAGAGGATGACGTTCGTCTTGCGCGTCGCCTGGCCTGCCGCCGCTGCCAGCGCCTGCTGCTGCAGCAGCCCCGGCATAGACACACCCGCCAACCCCGCGAGCCCCGTCTGCAAAAATCCCCGCCGCGTGGACCCCACACGCAGCAGATCGCCGCGCACAGGACTGAAAGCCTGAGAGATAGAGGAAGGCGCGGGATTCATGCGGGTAGCGTGGGCTGCGGGTAAACCTACGCACTGAGACAGCGCGCCTTGCTTTTGGCCGTGAATTGGCTGTTTGGGGGGATGAGCGCGCACGCCATATGGAGTGCGATTGCGCAGCGAGGCACGAGCGCAGCTACCGCTTTCGACGTGCTGATCGGCTTACGCATACCACGAGATGTTCGAAGGCGGGAGCTGGTGGACTTCCGCCAGCCTGTCATCCCACGCACGCCATGAGACGTTCGAAAGCGGCAGCTTTACCCTTTCAGGGTTGCGCAGCCGCACTCCAAAGGCGCTTTGCATGGCCGTGGACATTTTGGAGCGCGATTGTGTGCAAAACCCCTGGCATTTTTGTGAGTAACGAATGAAACTCGTTTACCGATGGCGGGTGTTTACCAAACAGAATTCCAAATGCCCAATGGCTCATGTGCAGCGTTTATCGCCGATATAGCTCGCGACGGTTTTCTGTTTAACCAGCCATTTGAGTTACAAACTGCAGAGTGCCTAGCTGGTGTCAGCACGCCCGAGATGGCTGATGCCGAGTTTTTAATTTCTTTCTGGGAGTGCCCCAGCGGTAGCACTTCCCGACGCGTCGATCTTCACTGGCATCGTTTACGCGGATCTGACGGTCAAGCAATAGCTTGTGGCGTTGCTGAGCGAGTGCAGGCAATCGCTGTGAAACATGGCGCTACGATTTCCTGGGGAGCTGTAACCGCATAAAAGAATTGTCTGTTATTCGGAAAAAAGGCTTGGCATGAACGGCTATAATTTAAGGATGCTGCTCGTGGATTTTGAATGATTCGGCGACTGAGTGCGGCAGCGGCGCAGCGGGACTCTTTGCAGATGCTGCTGGTGGGCGTGGTGTGTGAAGGAATCTTGGGTTTGCTTCACGGTCGTGGTGTCGTAAACCCAGCGCTGTGCTCGCTGAGGCTCGCTTGCTGGGCTAGTTATGCTGCCCTTTCAGGGCTCAAGAAGACTCAGGAAGAAAGGCCGCAAACGCATGAATCGGCGTCTTTGAAACTGACCCGCATCACCAACTTGCATTTTTGAGCGGGGGTAGCTTTTGAAGATGGGCGCTGCCTGAGCCCCATTTTTTGAAACAAGCTCAGTGTTGGCAGGTGCGCTCCTTGCTTGTATGGACAGGTATTGCATGAGAAAAGCAGCGTCCAGATGGACGCACGAAACGAAATATTTGCGCATGATGACATTTTTTAAGCACACTCTCACCGCGCTGGCCTTAGCCCTCGCGAGTTGTGGGAAAACTCCGGCGGGACCACCGCCTGCAGCGGCACGACCAACCGGCCCCATGGAAGTGGGGGTGATCACCATTGCGGCTTCGCCGGTGACGCTGACTCAAGATCTACCAGGTCGCATTTCCGCCATTCGCGTGGCGGAGGTCCGCGCACGTGTCAATGGCATCGTGTTGAAGCGGGTCTTCAAAGAGGGCAGCGATGTGCAGGAAGGGCAGGTGCTCTATGAAATCGACCCCGCGCAGTATGAGGCCGCCCACGACAGCGCTTTGGGCACCCTGGCTCGCGCCGAGGCCAGCCTGAACTCCGCGCAGTTGAAGCTGAACCGCATGAAATCACTGATCGATTCCCATGCCGTCAGCAAGCAGGACTACGACGAAGCCTCCGGCAGCCAACGCGTCAATGAGGCGGAAGTCCTGCTCGGGAAAGCAGCGGTGAAAACCGCCAGGATCAATCTCGACTACACCAAGGTGACCTCTCCCATCACGGGTCGCATCGGCCTCTCGCAGGTGACGGAAGGTGCCTACGTGCGGGTGGATCAGGCCACACTGCTCACCACCGTGCAGCAGATTGACCGCGTTTATTTGGATGTAAATCAGCCCAGTAGTGATCTGCTGCGCCTGAAGGCCGCCCTCGCCAGCGGCAGGCTCAAGCCAGGCGCTTCCGGCAACCCGCGCGTGAAACTCGTCCACGAAAACGGCGACATCTATCCCGATGAAGGCACGCTGGAGGTTTCTGACGTCACGGTGAACACGCTGACCAATTCCGTGACCGTGCGCGCGGTGTTTCCCAATCCGCGTGGCGATCTGCTGCCCGGCATGTTTGTGCGGGCGCGACTGGAAGAAGGCACCACGCCCGATGCCATCCTGGTGCCGCAGCTTGCCGTCAGCCGCAATTCCAAGGGCGAACCGACTGCAATGGTGGTCGGCGCAAACAGCATGGTCGAACTGCGTGTGCTGGAAACACCGCGCGCTATCGGCAATCAGTGGCTGGTCACCGCCGGACTCAAGCCGGGCGACCAACTCATCATCAACAATCTCCAGAAGATTCGTCCCGGCGCGCCGGTCAAGATCGCGGCGGACGCGCCTGCACCGCCTGCCACAAACCCCAGCGCCGCCAAGTAATCCACGATGTCTCGCTTCTTCATCGACCGGCCTGTCTTCGCGTGGGTCATCGCCATCTTTATCATGTTCGCGGGCGCGCTCTCGATCACGAGCCTGCCCATCGCGCAGTATCCCAGCATCGCGCCGCCCACCATCGCCATCATCGCGACCTATCCTGGCGCATCGGCCAAGACACTGGAGGACACCGTCACGCAGGTCATCGAGCAAAAGCTCAACGGCATCGACCACCTGCGCTACATCGAATCCGCCAGCACTTCGGATGGCACCGCGACGATCACCGTCACCTTTGATGGCGGCACCAATCCCGACACCGCGCAGGTGCAGGTGCAAAACAAAGTCGCGCTCGCCACTCCGCTGCTGCCACTCGAAGTGCAGCAGCAGGGCGTGCAGGTGAACAAATCGGTGCGCAACTTCCTCATCGTCGTCGGTCTCATCTCCGAAGACGGCAGCATGTCCAACACCGACCTCGCAGACTACAATGCCAGCGTCATGCGCGATCCCATCAGCCGCCTGGAGGGCGTGGGAGAGATCCAGGCCTTCGGCTCGCAGTATGCCATGCGCATCTGGCTGGACCCCGACAAGCTGAACAAATACCAGCTTACCACCACGGACATCATCCTGGCCGTGCGCGCGCAGAATGCCCAGGTCTCTGCCGGTTCTCTCGGTGCCTTGCCCGCCTCTTCGGGCCAGTTGCTCAATGCCACCGTCATGGCGCAGAGCCGCTTGCAGACGCCGGAAGAGTTCGGCGCGATCCTCCTGCGCGTCAGCCAGGATGGCTCACGCGTCTTCCTGCGCGATGTCGCGCGCATGGAACTCGGCAGTGAAAACTACAACGTCATGGCACGTTATAATGGCCTGCCCGCCAGCGGCATGGCCATCCGCCCCGCGCTCGGTGCCAACGCTCTCGAAACCGTGGACATCGTGAAGAAAAAGGTGGCCGAACTCGCGCAGTTCTTCCCGCCCGGTGTGAAAGCGATCTATCCCTACGACACCACGCAGTTTGTGCGCATCTCCGTGGAGGAGGTGGTGAAGACCCTCATTGAAGCCGTCATTCTCGTGTTCGTGGTGATGTTCATCTTCCTGCAAAGCTGGCGCGCCACGCTGATTCCCACCATTGCCGTTCCCGTCGTGCTGCTCGGCACTTTCGGCGTCATGGCCGCAGCCGGTTATTCCATCAACACGCTCACCCTCTTCGGGCTGGTGCTCGCCATCGGCCTGCTGGTGGATGATGCCATCGTCGTCGTCGAAAACGTTGAGCGCGTGATGCAGGAGGAGGGCCTCTCGCCAAAGGAGGCCACGCGCAAATCCATGGATCAGATCAGCGGTGCGCTCGTCGGCATTGGGCTGGTGCTCTGCGCCGCCTTCGTGCCCATGGCCTTTTTCACTGGCTCCAGCGGTGTCATTTACCGGCAGTTTTCGCTCACCATCGTCAGTTCGGTGGTGCTCTCAGTATTGGTCGCGCTGATTCTGACTCCAGCCCTTTGTGCGACGATGCTGAAGCCGGTGGCCAAAGACCACGGCATCAACAAGCGCGGCCCCTTCGGCTGGTTCAACCGTGCCTTCGAGCGCACGGCGGATCGCTACACGCATGCCGTTGGCTTGTTCCTGCGACATTACGTGCTTTCGCTCATTCCGTACATCGGCATCGGTGTCGCCGTCGTCATGCTCTTCATGCGCGCCCCCACCGGCTTCCTGCCGGATGAAGATACCGGCGTGCTCTTTGCCATGGCCCAGCTCCCGCCTGGCTCCACGCGCGAACAGGCAGATGTGGTGCTCAAGAAAATGGAGCACCATTTCTTCGAGGAAGAGAAGGAGCAGGTCGAAGGCGGCTTCGGCGTGCTCGGCTTCAGCTTCAGCGGCAACGCCCAAAACCAGGTGCTCATGTTCATCAAGCTGAGGCCCTGGGAGGAACGCAAACTCCCTGAGCAAAAAGTGAAGGCCATTCAGATGCGAGCACTCGGCAAGTTTGGGCAGATCAAAGAAGCCCTGGCCTTCGCCTTCGCACCGCCCGCCGTGCTGGAACTCGGCACCGCGACCGGCTTCGATCTGCGACTCGTCGATCTTGCCGGACTCGGTCACGACGCGCTCATGGAGGCGCAGGGGCAGTTGCTCGGCATGTCGATGAAGAATCCGGTGCTCGCCTCCGTGCGCCCCAATGGCCTCGCCGACACCTCCGTTTATCAAATCGACATCGACAAAGAGAAAGCCAGCGCTCTGGGGCTGTCATTGGCTGACGTCAATGCCTCCCTCAGTACCATCCTTGGCTCCACCTACGTCAATGACTTCATCGACAAGAACCGCGTCAAGCGCGTCATGATGCAGGGAGATGCCCCCTTCCGCATGCTGCCAGAAGATGTGAACCGCTGGTATGTGCGCAACTTGCAGGGCGGCATGGTGCCTTTCTCTGCCTTCTCCAATGCCTCATGGAAGCTCGGATCACCGAAGCTCGAACGCTTCAATGGCGCACCCTCGTTGTCCATCCTCGGGGAGCCTGCACCGGGCCACAGCTCCGGCGAAGCCATTCGTGAAATCGAAAACATGGCCAAGTCGCTGCCCCCAGGCATCAGTGTCGCCTGGGCCGGACTCTCGTATGAGGAGCAGCTCTCCGGTTCCAAATCGACCTCGCTCTATATTATCGCTTTGCTCATGGTCTTTCTCTGTCTTGCAGCGCTCTATGAAAGCTGGGCCATCCCGTTCTCGGTGATGATGGACATGCCGCTCGGTGCGCTGGGTGTTGTCGCCGCCACGCAGTGGCGCGGCATGCCCAATGACATCTATTTCCAGATCGGCCTGATCACCATCATCGGCCTCTCGGCCAAGAACGCGATCCTCGTCGTGGAATTTGCCAAGGAGCACTTCGATCAAGGTGCCACGCTGATCGACGCTGCACTGCACGCCGTCCGTCAGCGCCTGCGCCCCATTCTCATGACCTCCATCGCCTTCGGCCTCGGTGTGCTTCCGCTCGCGCTGAACACCGGGGCTGGTTCCGGCAGCCAGAACGCCATTGGCACCGGCATTGTCGGCGGCGCAGTCACCACCACCTTGCTCGGACTCTTCTTCGTGCCCCTCTACTTCGTCGTGATCCTGCGCCTGTTCCGCGTGAAGCCACTGAAGGCACCTGTGGAGAAAGCGGCCTAGAAGTTGGAGACCTGTGGGAATCAAAGTTTGCCGATTGCACACGCGGTCTGTGCGCGTACCAATGCCTCTCTATGATTCACAACGTTTATTTCTGGCTCAAGCCTGACCTTTCTGCGGAACAACGCGCCACTTTCGAGACGGAAGTGATGCACCTGCTCGAAATCGACTACCTCGTACACGCCTTCGTGGGCAAGCCCGCGGATACCGAAAAGCGTCCGGTCTGCGACCACTCCTTCAGCTACTCGCTGACCCTGCATTTCAAGAACCTCGCCGATCACGAGTTCTACCAGAAGGAGTGTCCG
The DNA here is from genome assembly GCA_903848465.1 of uncultured Verrucomicrobiota bacterium. Taxonomy (GTDB): domain Bacteria; phylum Verrucomicrobiota; class Verrucomicrobiia; order Verrucomicrobiales; family Verrucomicrobiaceae; genus Prosthecobacter. Next base: position 7,237 of record CAINGK010000206.1, on the reverse strand, counting down.
AAGCACCTGCGCTTTGTGGCTGCGTGCAAGACATTCTGGGAGCGTGTGGTGATCTACGATAGCTCGCCGCTGCACTAACTGCACTCCTCCACGGTCATGTCCTACACCTTTCCGAAATCCGCCGCGCTCTTCGCCCGCGCCCAGCGCAGCATCGCTGGCGGCGTCAACAGCGGCATCCGCAAAATGGAGGTGCCGGTGCCTCTCTATTTTGACCACGGCAAAGGCTCGCGGTTGTTTGATGTGGACGGCAATGAGTACATCGACTTCCAAATAGGGCAGGGGGCCATCCTCTACGGCCATGCACCCACAGGCATGGCCGATGCCATCGCCACCCAGGCGCACAAAGGCACGCACTGGGCGGCGCAGAGTGAACTTGAGATCGACGTGGCCGAGCGGCTGCAAAAAATGATCCCCGGCGCGGAACGCGTGCGCTTCAACAACAGCGCCACCGAGGTGGTGCTCTCCGCTCTTCGCCTGGCGCGTGCTCACACCGGCAGGCCGATGATTCTGAAATTTGAAGGCCACTACCACGGCTGGGGAGATGAAGGCCTCGTCGGCTACGCACCGCCGCCGGATCAATGGGGCACCGAGGACGATCCCACCCGCCTACACCCCAGCAAAGGCGTCATCCCCGAAGTGCTGAGCACCTTTGTCGTCGCCCGCTGGAACGACCCCGCGCATCTGCGTCAGCGCGTCGCGGAGCACCACGATCAAATCGCCGCCATCATCTTCGAGCCAGTACTGTGCAACACCGGCTGCATGCCACCAGTCGCCGGCATGCTCGAAACCATCCGCGAGTTGTGCGATGAAAACGGCATCGTCATGATCGCCGATGAAACCATCACCGGCTTCCGCTTCGGCGCAGGCTGCGCGCAGTCCTACTACGGCTTCACGCCGGACCTGACCATCCTCGGCAAAGCCATCGGCGGCGGCGTTCCCTTTGCGGCTCTCGTTGGCAAAGAAAAATTCTTCGCCAAGATCATGAGCGGCGAAGTGGTGCATGCAGGCACCTTGAATGCGAATCCCCTCTGTCTCTCCGCCGCGAAGTGGTGCCTCGATGAAGTCATCTCCCTCGGCGACAAACACCCCGCCAGCATGATCGCCCTCGGCGAGCAATTGAAGGCAGGCCTGAGCAAACTCGCCGCGCAGCACAACATCCCGCTGCAACCCCAAGGCCCCGGACTCGTCTTCCACGCCACCATGCTCAAGCCCGGCGCGCCCACCGGCCCCATCACCAATTACCGCGACTACGCCTTGCGTCAGGATGCCCCCCGCTGGGCGCACCTCCGCCGCTGCCTCCTCGAAGAAGGCGTGCGCGCCATCGAGCGCGGCCTCTGGTTCATCAGCCTCGCGCACACCCAGGCAGACATCGATGAAGCCCTGCAACGCGCCGCGCTGGCCTTTGCCCGCCATGCGGCGGACTGGAAAGCCATCTGAAACGCAAACCCAATCAATGAGTGCCCGTTTCATCGGAAGGCCACGTCATTTTAGGACGTCGGAATGAATGCTCGCCAAATTCTAAGACACGCTTCATAATCGGTTCCATTCGATGCGGACACTCGAAAAGCTGATCATTCAAAACTTCAAATCCATCCGAGACCAGACACTGGCTCTCGGGAGGTTGAATGTTTTCATCGGCGGAAATGGTGCAGGCAAATCGAACCTCATTGAGGTCTTCAAGTTTTTGAGGGAGTTAATGAGTGAGCGACTGGGCGAATACACCGCCAAGAAAGGTGGGGCTGATGCCTTGCTGCACTTCGGGCGGAAGAAGTCTCCCGCGATGTTCTTGAAGCTCCTCTTCGGTGAAGGAGACAACGCACACAGCTATGAACTGGGGCTGATGGGAACGTTGGACGACACGCTAATGATCAGCCACGAGCAGGCTTATGACCATGGGCGGGATAAGTTTGACCAACCCCATCCTTGGCAGGCCTCATTTATCAGCCGTGAGTCAAAATTGAAGCAAGACAATCGTCCATGCACCCGCCAGGTCGTCCATGACTTGGAGAACTGCCGCGTGTACCATTTCCATGACACCAGCGACACGGCGGCGGTCAAAGGCACCTGCGATGTGGAGGACAATCGTTTTTTGCGGCCTCAAGCCGACAACCTTGCGGCCTTTCTCTACTGGATGCAGCAAAAGCAGCCCGATCATTTTCAAAACATCAGCGACACCATCCGGCAGATCGCGCCTTTTTTTGCCGAGTTTCGACTGGAGCCATCCAAGCTGAATGAGTCAAAAATTCGCCTCGAATGGCGAGAGCGCAGCAGTGATGCCTACTTCAACGCTTCATCCCTTTCTGATGGAACATTGCGCTTCTGCTGCCTTGCGACTCTGCTGCTTCAGCCAGATTTGCCAGCAGTGATCTTGCTGGATGAGCCGGAACTCGGCCTTCACCCGGAAGCGGTCAATCTGCTGGCAGGGCTGCTCGAATCCGCCTCCACTCGCACTCAGGTGATCGTGGCGACTCAATCCGTCACCTTGGTCAATCAACTGACGCCTGAATCCGTCTGGACCGTGGATCGTGAGAATGGTCAGAGCGTCTTCCGGCATCTGAGTGGTGCCGACATGAGCGGCTGGCTGGAGGGCTATAGCCTGGGGGAACTCTGGGAGAAAAACCTTCTGGGAGCTAGGCCGTGAGCAAGCGTGTACTCATTCTTGTCGAAGGACAGACCGAAGAAAGGTTTGTGAAGGAAGTCCTGGCTCCTGATTTCTGGCCCAAAGGGCTTTATCTCACTCCGACGATCCTGGTGACCAAGCGCGTGAAAGACGGCCCAAACTTCAAAGGCGGCGTGACGAACTTCGCCAAATTCGAGAATGACGCCAGACGACTGCTCACCAGTTCTGGCAATTTGCTAGTCACCACCTTGCTCGACTACTATGGACTGCCGTCCGATTTTCCGGGCATGAGCACCCGCCCTGCAAACGCCAGTGCTTTGGATCGCGTCTTGCATGTCGAGAAGTCGATCTCAGCATACTTTGGCCAGCCTGCGAATTTTGCACCCTTCCTCGCACTGCATGAATTTGAAGCATGGCTTTTCTCCTCGGCGTCAGAGCTGCCGCGCGTCATGACCGAGGCGCACAAGCAACCGCAGTTTGAGGCTATTCTTCGGAGCGTGACAACGCCAGAGGAGATCAATGAACGTCCTGAATGGGCTCCATCCAAACGGATTCAAAGCCTGTTTCCATCGTATGACAAGAAGGTCCATGGCCCGAATACCATTAACCGGATCGGACTGCAAAAGGTGCGGCAGCAGTGCCCGCATTTGAATGAATGGCTGACCTGGCTGGAACAGCATGCTGTCTCATAAACGAACCCCATGCTGATCTCCGAGACCTTTTATTCCGTGCAGGGCGAAGGCTCGCTCGTGGGCGTGCCCTCCGTCTTTGTGCGGACCTCCGGCTGCAATCTGCGCTGCACCTGGTGTGATACGCCCTACGCCTCCTGGCAGCCCGAAGGCACCGAGATGGGCGTGGAGGAAATCCTCGCCATCGTGCAGCGCGAACCCACCCGCTACGTCGTCGTCACCGGCGGCGAGCCGATGGTTGCCAAAGGCATGCCGGAACTGCTCGCGCAACTGCGCGCCGCAGGCAAACACATCACCATCGAAACCGCAGGCACCATCGCGCCGCAGGGCGTGGCTTGTGACCTGGCCTCCATCAGCCCGAAGCTCGCGCACTCCACACCCAGCGAAGCAAAGGCCGGCAAGGCATGGGCAGAGAAGCACGAGCGCCTGCGCCTTCAACCCGAAGTGCTGCACGCGTGGTGCGCGAATTACGACTACCAGCTCAAGTTTGTCATCGCCACGGAGGCAGACGTGGAAGAAGTCCGCGCCGTCGTGGCCTCCATCGGCGTGCCAGTGCCCCCTGAGAAAATCTTGCTCATGCCCGAAGGCATCACGCAGGAAGCATTGCACTCACGCCAGACTTGGCTGGTGGAGGTGTGCAAGCGCACCGGCTGGCGCTACTCCCCACGCCTCCACATAGACCTGTTTGGCAACAAGCGTGGCACATGAAACGGCGGTCAAACGGGGCACGATTTTTGTGGGCGCTGCTGTGGGTGCTGCTCGCACTGCTGCAGGCCTGGGAGCACTATCGCGACAAGCCCAAGTCCACCAAGAAGCCGGAAGCCGATGTCCACTTCGTGACGCTGGTCCACCCTCAACTCGTCGATGAGGCTGGCAACGATGGCGACAGCTTCAAGATCGCGCATGAAGGGGGCGAGAATGTGCTGCGATTGTACTTCGTCGATTGCCCCGAAAAGCGCGAATACGCACTGGTTAAAAACCGGCTCAAGGATCAGGCCGGCTACTTCGGTGGCCTGAGCATACCGCAAACCATCAAGATAGGCCTGGAGGCCAAGACCTTCACCGAGCAACTGCTGCATGAGCGCCACTTCACCATCCAGACCCGCTGGGAACGCGTCTATGACAGCGCACGCTCCTATGCGCTGGTCTTCTTTGACGATGGCGAGGAGCTATCCGAAAAACTCGTCAAAGCAGGCATGTGCCGCATTCACACCAAAGGCACCTGGATGCCCGATGGCCGCCGCGAGTACGACTTTGAAAACCATCTGCGCGATCTAGAGCACGCTGCCCGAGCCGCACAGCGCGGAGCCTGGGGGAAACCCAAGCCTATCGAGTAAGCGCCAGCCGCACTTCAAAAATCAACAATCGTTGTTCATCAATCGTCAATGACGCGTGGCCCTGGTAGCCTTCACTCAAATAGATTGACGATTGTCGAGCAATCGAATTTTGATTGTTGAGGTTTCAAACCAGCCCCGCCACCAGCGGCACATCCGCCGGTGCCAGCTCATAACTCCTCAACTCCCCACGCTCCACCCACACCAGCGCCGTATGCTCATGCGCATGTGGCTCAGCGCTTCCATCCGCGAGTTCGCAAACAAACGGGATCAGTTCAATACGACCCCAATCATACGCATGCACAAACGGCGCAAGCGTCTGCGTGATGCGCACGCTACAGCCGAGTTCCTCCTGCAGCTCACGATGCAGCGCGTCCTCGGACGACTCACCCGCCTCGACTTTGCCCCCAGGAAACTCCCACAATCCACCAAGCTTCTTGTCCGGCGGACGCTGCGCCAGCATGATGCGATCATCGCGCACGATGATGGCGCAGACGACGGGCACGGGCGGTGTCAGTTCCATCGACACAATTAGGAGGTCGCAGCAGTCGCAACAGTCAGCGCGGCCTTGGCAGTGCGCAGCGCCGCATCGGGCATGCTGATCTTCGCCATGCTAGCACGCATGCGTCGGCCCACGGCGTTGTTGTTGGTCAGGATGCTTTCGACCGCTGCCGCCGTTTCCTTGGCGCTGTGGGTGACGATGCCGCCATCATGCTTGACCAGCATCTCCGCGTTACCCTCCTCCTGGCCGGGCACCACGTAGTCGATCACGGCGGGGATTTTGGCGGCCAGCACCTCATGCAGAATGGCCCCACCGGCCTTGCAGATCACGACATCATGCGTGCGTAGAAATTCCGGGATGCGCTTCGTCCAGCCGATAATTTCCATCGTGCCCGGCGGCATGGAGTCCGTGAAGCGCCGCATGACGTGATAGAGACGCTTGTCGTGCTTGCCTACCGGCAGCGTCATTTTCACCCCGCTGTGGAAGAGCGGCTTCAGCGCCTCCAGCGTGGCGGCCACGCGCCGACCCGTCGTCGAGGGCAGGTAGAGAATGCGCGGGTGCGAAACCGGCGGCAGCTCAGGCAGTGGCTCCGTGAAGGCGAGATCCACCGGAAAGCCGGTCACACGGACCTTCGACTCCGGCACGCCAAAACCGATCACCACCTTTTTAGTCTCCTCGTCGGCCACGCAAAACAGCTCACTGCCCGCCATGACCCAGACACGGTTCACGCTGATGGAGTCAGTGATGACCGTACACAGCGGCGGCACGCTCTGCTTTCTGGCCAGCGTCTCCAGCAGGATGGCATACAACGGATACGTGCTGATGATCAGGCGCGGCTGCGTGGTCTCGATCCGCTGCTTCAAGGCATTCACCATGGCGCTCTGCCACACGGCATCCGGCCCAGTTACTGAGGGCCTACCCATCACGTCATACACCATGCGCCAACCCGCCGGCCAGTGGGTGATGGCAAATTGGTACAAGCTTTTGCACACATCGCTGACCAGCGGCAGAGCCTCACTGATGAGATCGCTCGTTTCGATTTTTTCTTGGGGGCACAGGCGCGTCATAGCCTCCGCCACAGAGCGTGCGGCGGTGTTATGCCCATCGCCAAAACCTGCGGTTAGGATCAAAATCACCGCGCATCGCTGGCTGATAAATGGGTGAAAACAAGCAAAAAGGGTAAGCAAACTCGTTGGTTGACATTATTTCGGATAAGTTAAATAATCTTCACAAATCATGACTCGGCAACGCGCCAGAACCACGAGCCAGGTGCTCGCAGCCACCGTGACCTTTGCGGTGGTGCTCATCATGCTCTCCCCGCTGCGCCGTGGCCCTGCCGAGAATCCATCACGCCAGGCAGGCTGGATACCCCTTCTCAATATGGGAGTCATGGCAGACACCCCCGCCTTCCGGCGCTTGTGTACCTCACCCACCCAGTTCACCGCCAGCTCCCAGCCCTTCAGCCGCCCACCATCCGCAGGCACCGCACCATGAGTGCTCGCTTCAAGCCCCCCGGGCAGTGCCCCGCCTGTGGCGAATGGGTCCCTCGCGGAGCCGCCGCCTGCAATGACTGCGGAGCCTGCGCCAAGTCCGGCTGGAACGGCGACACCCACGCCGACGGCCTCGACCTCCCCGACAACGAATTCGACTACGACGACTTCATCGCCCGCGAATTCGGCGGCCAAACCTCCAAGCAACCCCTAACCACCAACCTCTGGTGGTGGGTCGCCCTGGTGCTCCTGCTCATCCTCGTCGTGACCGCGTTGCTACCGTTGTTTCGCTGAGGTGTAACGCTTCCGCAGGACTCCAAAACGCGCGGCAGGAAGCTCCAGCGCCCACGCGCGAGCGCGGAGCGTCTTGGACTGCGGTGACAGAGATGCACGGCGCAAGCCTGCATCGGCGGCACCGCTTTCGCGCGGTACAGAACGCTCCTTCTCTTTACCCCACCCTCCAGCCTGCGAAAGCGGCGTCGCGCCAAGGCTTGCCGCACGCACTCCAAGACGCTGTCGCGATCTTTGTACTCCACTGCATGGTTACGGCGTGCGCCGGTGAAGCCGGAGTCAACGTGGGTTCAAGTCCCACCGATCCAATT
>CAINGK010000205.1 GCA_903848465.1 uncultured Verrucomicrobiota bacterium | reverse complement strand
GCCACTCGGGCTTTGAACTGGGCGTCGTGTCTTTTGCGTTTGGCTTTCATTATGTCGTGTCGTGTTTGGGGTGTCCCCCAAACCGTAGCCACCATAATCGCATAACTTCACTACTGGCCCGATTTTCGGGGTCCACCTCATTTCGACCCCGCTTCTCTCATTTTCGATAGGCGCAGAGCCAATTCTAGCTGTTCGCAAGATGACCCTAGTCACTGCGTTTAACCCCCTACATGCGACTCCCAAATTTTCTAGCAGTCACGGCTTTTATTGTTATTTCTCAACTTCACGCAGCTACGCGGCCAAACGTCCTCTTCATGATGGCGGACGACCTGAACAACAGCCTCGGCTGCTATGGGCACCCGCTGGTCAAAACGCCGAACCTCGACAAGCTCGCCGCCCGTGGCGTACGCTTTCAGAACGCCAACTGCCAGTTCCCGCTCTGCGGCCCCAGCCGGAACTCCATGCTCACCGGTCTCTACCCGAACAGCACCGGCATCCTGACCAATTCCCAGGTTTTCCGTCAGTCGATTCCTCAGGCCGTGAGCCTCCCGCAGGCGTTCCGGCGGGAGGGCTACTTTGCCGCCCGCATCGGCAAGCTCTACCATTACGGCGTTCCAAACTCCATCGGCACCAACGGCCATGACGACCCCAGTTCCTGGGAACTGGAACTCAATCCCGCTGGTTGCGACCGCCTGCTGGAACATCCGGCCATCTTTTCCCTCCTGCCCGGCAACTTCGGCGGCACGCTAAGCTGGTATGCCTCGCCACGACCCGATGAAAAGCACACGGATGGACTTCAGGCCAAGGATGCGGAGTGGGTGCTGGAACGCTGCGCCCGCGACAAAGACCGCCCGTTTTTCCTCGCCCTCGGCTTCTTCCGCCCGCATACGCCGTATGTCTCGCCGGAGAAGTGGTTCAAGGGCTACCCCGAGGCACAGATGCCTGTCGTTCAAGGTGTTAAAGAGGACCAAAGCGACCTTCCGGCCCCTGCACTCGGCAGCTACAAAAAGGAACAGGACAAGCTCACCGATGACCTGCGTCGTCAAGCGGTGCAGGCCTACTTTTCCGCCATCAGCTTCATGGACGCACAGGCAGGCAAGGTGCTGGATGCGCTCGACCGCCTTGGCCTCGCAGAAAACACCATCGTGGTCTTCACCAGCGACCATGGCTACCATCTCGGCGAGCACGGCCTGTGGCAGAAACAGAGTCTCTTTGAGGAAAGCGCACGCGTGCCGCTGCTGATTGCCGGTCCCGGGGCCAAAAAGGGCGCTGTCGCCAATTCTCCCGTGGGCCTCATCGACCTCTATCCCACGCTCACTGAGCTGTGTGGCGTCAAAGCCCCCGAAAATCTCCAAGGCCAGAGCCTCGTCCCCATGCTCAAAGATCCCACGGTCAAAGGTCGCGGCTGGGTACTGAGCCAAGTCGTACGTGGCGGCGGCTTCAAGCGCCAGGGGGCCAGTGCCGCCAAAGGCGACGATGGAAAGCGCATCTTTGGTTACACCCTTCGCACGGATCGCTATCGCTACACCGAGTGGAACGAAGGCAAGGCCGGCAAAGAACTCTACGACCACGAAACTGATCCCAAGGAGCTAACGAACCTGGCAGACAAACCTGAGCAGGCTGAAGTGCAGGCCAAGCTGGCCGAGCAACTCCAAGGCATCGTGAAGACCACGTTCCCTGCCGATGGCAAGACCCCGGAGATTCCCCAAGGGAATGTGCTGTATGCGCCCGAGTTGGTGGATCCCCAGGGTGGCAAAGCCGCCAAGGAATGAAAATTCTGCCCCTTATCCTGATGAAACCTCTCTTTTACTTCCTTGCTTCATTCTGTGTTCTGCATTCGTCCTTTGCGGCGACGCCGAATATCGTGCTCATCAACATTGATGACCTCGGTTATGCGGACATCGGGCCCTTTGGGGCCAAAATCTCGACGCCGAACTTGGACCGCATGGCGAAGGAGGGGATGAAGCTGATGAGTCATTATGCGGCACCGGTTTGCTCGCCCTCGCGCGCGGCGATGATGACGGGGTGCTATCCGAAGCGGGTGCTGCCGATTCCTGGAGTGCTGTTCCCGGCGGCAGCGGTTGGGTTGAACCCAAATGCGATCACGGTGGCGGAGGTGCTCAAGGCGGGTGGTTATGCAACGGCCTGCATCGGCAAATGGCATCTCGGTGACCAGCCGGAGTTCCTGCCTACTAATCAGGGATTTGAACATTACTTCGGCATCCCTTATTCGAATGATATGGGGCCTGCGGCGGAAGGGTCCAAGAGCAGTCCTGACCAGCCGCTGCCCAAGGGCAAAGCGGGAGCTGGCAAGGCCGCAGCCGTGCCCGAAACGGGCATCGTGGGTGCCATGCAGCCGCCGCTGCCGCTGGTGGAAGACCATAACGTCGTCGAACGCGTCAAAGCCGCGCAACACCACACCTTCACCCGCCGCTACACAGAGCGTGCGGTGAAGTTCATCCAGCAGAATCAGAAGCAGCCATTCTTCCTCTACCTGCCGCACAATGCGGTGCATTTCCCGCATTATCCGCACCAGGATTTCACCGGCAAATCGGGCATCAGTCTCCAAAAGGACTGGGCCATCGAGGTCGATTGGTCAGTGGGCCAGGTGCTCGACACGTTGCGTGAGCTGAAGCTGGACTCGAATACGCTCGTGATCTTCACGAGCGACAACGGCGGCCCGCTCAATCAGGGCGCGGACAACACGCCGCTGCGTGGCAGCAAGGGCACGACGCTGGAAGGCGGTATCCGCGTTTGCACCCTCGCCTGGTGGCCCGGCAAGATCGCTGCCGGTTCGCAGACCAACGCCATCACAGCTCACATGGACTGGCTGCCGACCTTCGGATCACTCGCGCATTGCAAGAGCGTTGGTGAACTCAAACTGGATGGGAAGGACATCTCCCCTGTCCTGCTCGGACAGAAAGACGCCACGGGGCATGATGTGTTTCATTACTACAGCGGCTTCAACCTCCAAGCGGTGCGCAGCGGGCCGTGGAAGCTGCACCTGGGTAAAGGCGAGTTGTACAATCTTGATGATGACATTGGCGAGGCCAAAAACGTCGCGGCGGAGCATGCGGACATCGTGGCGCGGCTGCAAAAGCAGGCGGAGACGATGAAGGCTGATTTGGGTGACAAGACGAAGGATGCGCCCGGCGTGCGTGAGCTTGGCCGGGTGGAGCATCCGCTGCCGCTCATCAGCGCCGATGGCACGGTGCGTGAAGGATTTAACAAAATCGCCAAAACGCTGCCATGAAACGCGCTCTGTTTCTTTTTCTCGCTGCCGCTGCCCCACTTGGCCGTAACCATGCAGAAGGGAACAAAAGAACGCGACAGCGTCTTGGAGTCGGTGACAGAGATGCAAGGCGCAAGCCTGCATCGACGGCACCGCTTTCGCGGAGTGTCGTGTGGTGTCCGTCCACCGCACTCTATCCTGCCTGCGAAAGCAGCAGCGCTTTCGCGTGGTGAAGAGCCCTCTTCCTCTTTACCTCACCCTCCAGCCTGCGAAAGCGGCTTCGCGTCGTGTGAGCAGTTTCGGGGCTGGGGAGCATGCGGAGCGCCGCACAGCGGACTGTGCGGACCACTTTGCTGTCGCCTGGCTTGCACTAACGGGAGGGATTAGCACAAGGGACCTTCGGCGCGCTTCGCGAGGCGCGGCCCCCTTTACAAACCGCCGAGCTTGCAGATGCGGTCCCAGTGTTTGGTTTCCACGGGGGTGATGGACAGGCGGTTGCCGCGGCGGAGGATGAGCATGTCGGCGAGCTTGGCGTCGGCGCGGAGCATGTCGAGGGTGACGAAGGTTTTGAAGTCGGCCTCCCATTTCACATCGACCATGAGCCAGCGGGGCTCTTCGCGCTTGCTGCCTTGATCGAAGTATTCGGAAGAGGGGTCGAACTGGGTGTGATCGGAATAGGCTTCCTTCACGATCTTCACGATGCCAGCGATGCCGGGAATGTCGCAACTGGAATGGTAGAAGAAGCCGAGGTCTCCCACGTTCATCTGGTCGCGCATCATGTTGCGGACCTGGTAATTGCGCACGCCGTTCCAGGGCTCGGTCTTCTTGGGGCGCTGCTTCAGGTGGTCGAAGGAGAAGACGTCGGGTTCGGATTTGAGGAGCCAGTGGTTCATGGGAATTGAACCACGGAATACACGCCATACACGGAAAGGGAAAGCCAAGTTAGAGACGTTCCTATCAATATGAGCCCTCGTCGGTGAGTTGCTTGTGCCGTCTGCTGACGGGCACCAAACCGCACATGGAATGTGCGGACCACTTCACGCTGGGCTCGCGGCTGAGATCGTGTCCAAAACAACTCCTGCGGCCGGACTATTGGAGTCGATGGGTGTTTATCACGCGCTCAGAGACGGGCGGGCTGTCGCCCTGGTCTTTATACACTTTTTTCGCACGGAATTGTTGTTTTGGATTTCGGAAGGCTGCTTGGGTCGAAAACCGCGCGGCGACATTTGTTTTGTCGCAATGGAGGTGTCAAGCCTCGCGGCTT
>CAINGK010000204.1 GCA_903848465.1 uncultured Verrucomicrobiota bacterium | reverse complement strand
CTCCCTCCTGCGCCTCGTCTCCGCCCTGCTCTGCGAGCAAAGCGATGAGTGGAGCACCGGCAAAATTTACCTCAACATGAACTCCGCTGAACCATCCCAAACCTGATCGCCACTTTTACAGAATAAAATTTGCGCCGCCTGAAGCCAAAAGCATAAAACCAAGGGGGCGGACAAGATCCCGGCATGAAGGGCTCGAGTACTTTTTGATCCCGATAATTTGTGCAGCTTAAAACCAGCCGCAGACCAGCTTCACGAAGCGCAGGCCTTCGGGTGTGAGTTTGCCGGTGCTGCCGCTGCCAGTCACGCAGCCGCGTGTGTGGGTGTAGTGGGGAATGCCGGTGTCCTTGACCCAGGTCACGACGGGTGCCGCCACTGCCGAGGTGGATGCCTTGACCGCTAGTGGAAGACCCCAGGGGCTGAAGGTGACCTCCCAGCTTGCGGGTTTGCCGGCTGGGCGTGGGCCATCGAGCAGCCAGGGGTAGTTTTTCAGGATTTCCATCTCGGCCTCTCCCGGTACGGCTACGCGGTAGGCGGTTTCCGTTGTCTGCACGGCCTTGGCTGCGGTGAGCCCTGGATTCTTCTTCTGGGCGAGGTAGAGTGCTTGTAGATCAAGCCCGATGAGATTGAGGCCGTTGTACACGCCATGATGATTCGGCGTGTTAAAATTTGTAGTATGCCAGGCTTCAAAGCGGCTGGAGAGGAGTAGGTTCAGCTCCACGTGGACATGCGCACGACGTTGGTCAATGCCGCTGCCCGTGTAGCCGAGAATGCCCAACGGCGTGCCTGCCTTCACCTGCTGCCCGGCGCTGACCAAGGAGGACGCGAGATGCGCGTAGAGCGAGAAATAGGGACTGCCGCCCCAGTCATGCCGCACCACGATGTAGCGGCCGTAATTGCTCAGGCCGGAGGAGGCTGCGGCATACACCACCACGCCATCGGCAATCGCGCCTACTTCATCCTGCGGATTGCCTTTGGCATCGCGCTGGAGCGGTTTGATGTCCAGGCCTTCGTGAAAGCGTGCGTAGGCGATGCGGCTGCCGATACGGCGCGGGTCACGCACAAAGCCGAACTGCCCGCCCTCCCAGGGTGTGGTCTTGGCACCGTCGAAGTTACGATCCACGAACTGGAAGAAATCTGCAGGCGCGTCAAACAGCGCGTGGTTGGCGGTGGGCAGTTGCAACTGCTGCGCCGACAGGACGCCGGTGAGCAGGCAAAGCAGCGATGTGGTAAGGGCAAGACGCATCATCAGGTGCCGGGCAGTTTGAAGCCTTCGAGAGGAATAATATCGTTGCGCGGGGCTACCTTGCGCGGTTTGCGGACCACCCCGTTTGCCCGGTCAAGCTCAGCGGCTTTTTCTGCGGCTTCCACAGCTTTCGCGTCTCTATGCGAGTTGATTTTTTCCTTGGAGGTGGACGGCAGCATGTCCGGCACAAAGCGCGAGGAGGACTTCGGGTTCATGTATTTGATGCGCGGGTAAAACTTGTCCATTTCATCAATGGTTTTTTGAGGCAGTCCGCGCCAGATGGTGAAACGGCCGTCGGTGATGGGTTGGTCGATCTCGATCATGTCGATGGGCACGGCATTGACCATGGTCAGAATGACCATGCCGCGGTAGGTGCGCGTGGCGAGGTCGAGTGCATTGCGGCCCTTGGTGTCGAGCAGTAGCACAGCGCCGTAACCGTCTTTCTCGAAGTCGTCGGTCTTGAAGGGCTCAAAGCCCGAGATGCTGCGCTGACTGAACTCCGGGATCTTGTGGAATTTTATTTCCTGACCGCCGATCGGCAGCTTCATGATTTCGCTGGGATGCTCGATCTGATCCGTCTGCACATGCGCGGTGATCAGCAGTTTGTTGGTACGAAGAGAATCAAAACTGCTGTTAAAAGCATCCAAACTTTTACGAAGGTCAGCACAACTGGTCAGAAGTCCTGAAAGGGCCAGCATCAAAACGGCGCGGGAAAATCTTTGCATGGATGCATCAAACCAAAGAGACCCCTGCTTTGCAACCCTGGAGGTGAGGAGTGGTGCGAAACTTCCATCGACGTGCTGACATCCCCCGATTTGACAAGAACACGAATCGCCGGACTGTCCGCGCAGCTTTATTCCCAACCATGTCAGGCACTGAACGCACACTCCTCACACAGGCCCAAATGGCCGCAGGGGTGCAGGCATTGGCAGAAAGCATCCTGGCGGCCAATCCTGGCGCGGCCTGCATCGCCTTGGTCGGTGTCTTCACCCGTGGCGTGCCGTTGGCAAAACGAATTGCGGCAGAGATGGAGAAACTCGGCGGCATCCAGGTGCTGGTCGGCACCATTGACATCACGCAGTATCGCGATGACTTGAACACCTTTCAGATGGTGCCCAAGCTCGAAGGGTCCGACATCGCCTTCGACATCGACGACCTCAACGTGGTGCTGTGTGATGAAGTGATCTACACCGGCCGCAGCGTGCGTGCGGCGCTGGATGAGCTGCTCAATTTTGGCCGTCCCAAACGCGTGCAACTGGCGGTGCTGGTGGACCGCTGCGGGCGTGAATACCCCGTGCAGCCGGATTTTTCTGCCCTCAAGGTGGCCCTGGCTCCTGGGGAGCGGGTGGCCGTGCGTTTTACTGAAGTGGACGGGCAGGATGCCTGCACCGTGGAAACCCAAGCCTCAACGAGATGACCCCGCGCAAAGACCTCCTCGACATCGCCTCGCTCACGGATGCGGAAATCGCCTTCGTGCTGGACAACGCCGTGCCATTCAAGGAACTCTTCAAACGCAGCGTCAAGAAGGTGCCCACGCTCAAGGGGCAGACGATGCTCACGCTCTTTTACGAGCCCTCCACCCGCACGCGCTCCAGCTTTGAAGTCGCGGCCAGCCGTCTGTCAGCCGACGTCACGCACTTCGACATCGAATCGAGCAGCGTGGTGAAGGGCGAGTCCGTGCTCGATACGGTGGAGACGCTGGAGGCCATGCGGGTGGATTACATCGTCGTGCGCCACAAGCAGGCTGGCATTCCCAATCTCATCGCCAAAAACACCCGCGCCAGCGTCATCAATGCCGGTGACGGTTGGCATGCGCACCCGACCCAGGCGCTGCTGGATGCTTTCACGCTGCGGGAGATTCACAAAGACCTGCGTGGCTGCCGTGCGCTCATTGTCGGCGACATCCAGCACTCCCGCGTCGCCCGCAGCACGAGCCTGATCTTCCGCCGTCTCGGCATGCAGGTGGCCTATCTCGCCCCTGGCTCCATGATGCCGCGCGAGGTGCCGGAGGAAATCCCGCAGTTTGGCAACTGGCGCGACGCTTTTGAGTGGAAGCCGGATGTCATTTATCTCCTCCGCGTGCAGGGGGAGCGAATGGATGAGCCGTTTATCCCGAGCTCTGCGGAGTATCATCGTAACTACGGGCTTACGGATGAACGGGTTAAAGTCCTGCGTGAGCGCGGTCTCCACCTCATGCACCCTGGGCCGGTGAACCGTGGCGTGGAGATCACGGATGCTGGCATGAACTACGAGAAGTGTCTCATCAACCAGCAGGTGGAGAATGGCATCGCGGTGAGGATGAGTGTGCTGTACTGGCTGCGGCCGGGGGCGGTCGGCAGCGGAGCGGGAAACTTGGCCAGCAACCCAGCCGTGAGCCATTCCGCCACATGAAGCCGCTCTTCATCACTGTGCTGTTCGTTTTCAGTGCGCACACGCTGCACGCGGCGGTGCCGGGGGCAGAAGCGCTGGCGAAGCTGATCACGCATGAGTTTGATACGAACGCGGACGGCCTCCTCGACCAAGGTGAATGGCAGGGAGGGATCGCGCGCAGCTTTGACCAGTTGGACAAAAATCATGACGGCACGATCAAGCCGGACGAGGTGGATGCCCTGAGCGGGGACCTCGCCGAAGAAGCAGGGGAGATCGGCGGGACGATCCTGGTGGTGCTCATCAAGCAGGCGCTGCTGACGCTTGATCAGGACGGCGACAAGGCTGTGAGCCGCAAGGAATTCGACGCGCTCACCGAAGGCATCTTCACCAAGCTGGATGCCGACAAAAATGGCAGCCTCACGCTCGCTGAACTGTCTGATCTGCCGGTGAAGATGGTGACGAAGTAAGGCTGCAGGACTTGCCTGATCTATTCACGAGCCTTCTGCTGCGAAAGCCGGAAAAGCTGCGTCTGCTTCGTTGGGCTTGATTTGAAAGGCATCGAGTATTGACCAGGAGGGTGTGTGAACGCCGTGGTGTTTGCCATGCGCTCATAGACGGACGGGCTGTCGCCCTGGTCTTTATACACTTTTTTCGCACGGAATTGTTGTTTTGGATTTCGGAAGGCTGCTTGGGTCGAAAACCGCGCGGCGACATTTGTTTTGTCGCAATGGAGGTGTCAAGCCTCGCGGCTTG
>CAINGK010000203.1 GCA_903848465.1 uncultured Verrucomicrobiota bacterium | reverse complement strand
CGGTGCATCGGCTCACGCCCAAGGCCTGGGCCGCAGAGCAGGCGGCACTGCGCCAAGCATTGGCTCAATCAGCCGTCCTGCCGATGTAGTTTGGCAGACAAAATCAAGCCCATTGCCACGGGGGCATGGACACCGGATACGCCGCACGGTTGATTGCGCCAAGATTAGGCCCAACATCTAACAGTATAATATCTGCTTTCGCCTTTTTCCCTGCAGCCTGAATAATTCGGTAAAATGAACTGGTAGTTCGAAACGCTGGCTCTTTGCCATCCAAGCACTTGCCCCAGGTTTCAGACAACTCTCCTTCAAACTGAGCCAAGCCAAGATCACCAGGAATCAGCCATAGCGCAGGGTTTATTTTTTGAACCGGTGTAACATCAATATCACCCGTCCCTCTAATTATGGGAGACAAAGCGCTCATGATGCTGAGGCTGGGTCCGGTCTCGCTCCAAATCTCCTCCAACTTCGTTTCCGGCAGAAACATAGAGGTCAGATTTGCCTGTGGATCAAGATCCGCCACCACCACGCGCTTGCCCATCTGTGAAAACATCCAAGCCAGGTGATAAACGAGGGTAGTTTTACCCACTCCACCTTTATTGTTAAAGAAAGCCAATGTCTTCATCGGAGTGGATGTTTGAATACAATTGCTAGAAAATGGGTGGCCTCGTGAGTAAATTGAACTGGAGCGCTGCCGTTCTCTTTCAACAATGCTTGTGCCCGAGCTACACCTCTGCCAAAGCGGTTGGCATATCCCAAAGAAACCAATGCCTCGGCGAGGATCGGGTTTCGATAATCATTCACGGAAGGGAAATTTTGTGGATTGGCTTCTCCAAAAAGTCCGCCTGCATTCTGTATTTCGATCCGATTCGAGAAAAAATAAAGTCGAGTGGGATGATTTGACTGGTAATCGCGATGCAGGATCGCATTCATCAGCAGCTCACGGATCGCCTTTTCGGGGTAATCCCAAACTAGGCGCTCGCGCAGAGCCGACTCTACAACAGGTTTTTAGCTGAACCTAGCATTCACAAAGAAGTCAATCTCACGCAGCACTGCCATCAAGCTTCCTGAGAATTGCTTCTGCTCCATAGGCTCATCAGCAAGGGTCTCTCCATCATAGCGAACAAACTGCACGTAGGCTCCCGGGAAGAAATTCAGCGGATCTTTGCCAAATACGAGGACCCCTGCATTCGTTGGGCACCTTTTACCCAAGTTGTAAAAACGCAGAGCTGCCAGTTGAGCTTCAATTTCGCGGCCATTTTCGCGGATCACCTCAGGATCCACCGCCTGACGCCTGTAGGTGTTTTGGAAAGCGTCCAAATCCAGATCATCGAGAGTGGCAGCCGGACATGGCCCGGCATCAAAAGTGCGGAAATGCACGCTGCGCCGTTCACTGAGCCTGCGCTCCTCCGACTCGCTGGCAATCGCCTTGCGCGGACCGACACGAATATGCACGCGCCCACGGTAGCGCACGGGCGTCAGATCACTGGGATGCACTTCCACCACCAGGAATTCCCCACCCGCAGGATGTCCCTGCCTGAACACAGACATCACTGGCTGCGGCAAAATCTGGCCATCATCACGATATGAGGCGAATTGTTTTTGGAGCTCATCCGTGATGCTCATGCCTGGAGACAGCGATCCGTCGTCTTCCACTCCAATCAGCAGATAACCGGGCTTCCCATGCCCGGGCATGTCATTGGAGAAAGCGCAAATAGCCTCCCTGAACTTGTCCGTGTTTGTAATCGAACGAGTACGCTCGATCCGATCAGCCTCTGTTGAGGTGATCAGCTCCTGCACTTGTTCATTCGATAGCATCGTGGGAGAAAGTTAGGCGGAAGTTCTTAATTAGTAGCTCCGTGCAAACACCACGCGGCGTGAGCTTGGCTTGCCGGTGAGGAAGCACTTGCCCTCTTCGGCGAACTGATCCCCGTGCGGGATGCAGCGGATGGTCACCTTCAGATCCTTGCTGAGGGTGTCCTCATCATCGCTGCTGCCAGCCCAATGCATCATGGCGAAGCCGCCTTCGGAGTCTTCGGCAAAGAAGGCTTTGAACTCTTCCAGCGTTTCAAACTTCTTCATGTTGGCATCACGCAGGGCCGTGGCACGTGCGAGCAGCGAGTCCTGAATGTCCTGCAGACGCTCCGTCACGGACTGGAGGAACTCCTCCTTGGGCACGAACTCTTTGGCCTTCGGTCCCTGATCGCGGCGGCAAACGGCCACGCTGCGGCTAGTGATGTCGCGAGGTCCCATTTCAAGACGCATCGGCACGCCCTTCTTGATCCATTCCCAGTTCTTCGCGCCACCCTGGAGGTCGCGCTTGTCCACGTGCACGCGCAGCGGCTCGCCGGCGAACATTTGCGTGCGCAGCGTCTGCGCCAGCGCCTCGCAGGCGGCAATGACTTCATCCCTCGTATCTGCCTTCGGCGTCACGGGCAGGATGACGATTTGGTTCGGGGCCACGCGTGGTGGGATGATGACGCCGTCGTCATCGCCATGGGCCATGATGACCGTGCCAATCATGCGGGTGCTGACGCCCCAGCTCGTGGTGTGGGCCAGCTGGCGCGTGTTGTCACGGCCCAGGAACTGGATGTTCGCCGCCTTGGCGAAGTTTTGACCGAGGTAGTGCGACGTGCCGGCCTGGATGGCCTTCTTGTCCTGCACCATCGCCTCGACCGTGAAGGTCTGCACGGCACCGGGGAAGCGCTCGCGCTCGGTCTTCTCGCCAGGGATCACGGGGATGGCGAGGTGATCGCGCATGAAGTCCTCGTACACCTTGTGCATGGTACGTGTTTCCACGATGGCCTCCTCGGCGGTTTCATGGGCGGTGTGGCCTTCCTGCCAGAGGAATTCGGCGGTGCGCAGGAAGAGGCGCGGGCGCATCTCCCAGCGCATGACGTTGCACCACTGGTTGATAAGAAGCGGCAGGTCGCGGTAACTTTCCACCCAGCGGGCGAAAGCGGCCCCGATGATCGTCTCGGAAGTCGGGCGAATCACAAACGGCTCGGCCAGCTCGCCGGTGGGGATCATCTTCGTGGTTCCATCGGGCTGCTTCTGCACCTCCAGACGATGATGCGTGACCACCGCGCACTCGGTGGCAAAGCCCTCCGCATGCTGCGCTTCCTTTTCGAGGTAGCTCAGGGGGATCAAGAGGGGGAAATAGGCGTTCACATGGCCGGTGGCCTTGAACTTCACATCGAGCTGGCGCTGGATGTTTTCCCACAGGCCGTAGCCCCAGGGCTTGATCACCATGCAGCCGCGCACCTCAGAGTTCTCCGCCATGTCGGCGGCACGAACGACCTGCTGGTACCATTCGGGGAAATCTTGGGCGCGTGTGGGAGTGATGGCGGTGGCGTTGCTCATGGGAAGTTGGGGCGCGCAGAGTAAAGCCAAACCGCACCCGGTCAACGATCTGCTGGTTTCAGGTGGCCCCCCCTGGCTGGAGAACTCTTGACCCTACAGCCAGCATCCGTTATTCTGAAACCATGGTTGCCACCTTTGACACCGTTCTGCAAAACGCGCTGCTCCTGCCCGTGGAAGATCGTTCTCGCATGGCCGCCCGTCTCATTGAGAGTGTGGATGCAGCCGATGATGCCGAACTCAGCCCCGCCTGGTGTGCCGAGATTGATCGACGCATCGAATCCGCTCGCAGTGGCACCAGCCGCCGCATTCCGCACGCAGAAGTCATGAGCGAGGCTCGTCAATTGCTGGCACAGCTTTAAGTCAGCCCGCAAATGATGGCGATCACTTGGGATGACGAAGCGAAGTGCGAGCTGAACTGCTCCGCCCTTTACCTCGCCAAACGCGGCGGACGGGAGCTGGGTGAGCGCTTTCTCAAGCAAGTCGATACCGCCATTGCGGAGGCAAGCATTGATCCCGCTCGTTATCGAAAATTTCGCCGGGAGGCTCGCAAGGTGCGCGTAGAGCGTTTCCCCTACCACGTCGTCTATTGGCATGACGAAGCCGACAGCAGCATCCACATCGTCGCCATCGCACACACAAGCCGTGAGCCCGATTATTGGAGCGAGCGGGTGCGGACCTAGCGCGGACGTGACCCATAACGCGCTCCAAACCGCCTGAGAGCAATGCTGCCACACCGCCAGCCAATCCACTCAGGACTCTGCGGTCTTCTCATCTCTGCGGTGTCCTCCAACTCTACCACCGCAAATTCCACCCACCCCAAAAATCTTCATTGCCCTGCAAGACCAGCCCCGCATAGACTGACTATCTCAACCTATGCGATCCCTTCTCTGCCTCGCCGTTCTCACTTCCGCTGCTTTTGCTGCCGACACGCACAAGCTGACCCGTGTCTATGAAAAGCTCGCCACGGAGCGCCCCATCGCGGTAGTCGTCCCAGAGGATGGTAGCGGGCGCGAGTTCCTGGCCCTGCAGCGCGGCCAGATTGTGATCCTCCCAAAAGACGAGCAGGGCGCAGAAGCCAAGACTTTCCTCGATCTCTCCCCGCGAGGCATGGAGGCCAAGGACGGCCTGTTTGAGGAAGGTCTCAATGGCCTGGCCTTCCACCCGAAATTCAAGGACAACGGTCTCTTCTACCTCTGCTACACGATGCAGAAGCCCAAGCGCCTCGTCATCACCGAGATGAAAGCCAATGGCGACAAGGCAGACGAAAGCACCGAGCGCTCGCTGCTGGAAATCCCGCTGGTGAACTGGAACCACCACGGCGGCAACATCGTCTTCGGCCCGGACGGCTTCCTTTACATCGGCGTGGGCGACACCTCGAAGCGCAACGGCGAACTGAAGATGTCCCAACTCAACGCCACGCTCTACGGCAAGATCCTGCGCATCGACGTCAATAGCCGCGAATACGCCAAGGCCTACGGCATCCCTGCCGACAATCCGTATGCCAGCGGCGTGAACGCCCTGCCGCAGATCTATGCGAACGGCATCCGCAATCCCTGGGGCCTGAGCTTTGACGCCAAAGGCCACCTCTGGTGCGCGGACGTGGGCCAGGACATCTGGGAAGAAATCAACTGGATCACCAACGGCGGCAACTACGGCTGGAACTTCCGCGAAGGCCCTGCCGCCTTCCCCCTGAACACTGACACACCGCCTGCAGACGCCAAGTTCATCGAGCCCGTCCATGCCTACAGCCACGCGGACGGCCTCAGCATCACCGGTGGCATAGTTTACACCGGCAAGTCACTGCCCGAGCTGCAAGGAGCCTACGTTTATGGCGACTTCATTCTCGGCAAGGTCTGGGCGCTCAAGACCGACGACAGCGGCAAGGAGCTGAGCAATGCGCTGCTCTACACCAGCCCGCAAACACCCGCCACCGACCCCAAGAAGAAACCCACCGTGCTGGTCAAGCCCACCGCCTTCTGCGCCAACGCCGCCGGGGAAATGCTTGTGCTCGACTGGAACGGTGCCATCTACAAGCTGGGCAAGTAGCTCCGGGCCGGCCTTGTCCGGGCCGCCCCACCTCAATTTGACCGTCCATGGACGAATGGTACTATCGGCGCGAAGAAGCCAGCTTTGGACCCATTACCGGTGACGTTTTGCACAGCCTCATCCGGCGGAAGCGCGTGCAGGAGGACACGCCTGTCCGGCGGGCTGATGAGACGGAGTGGCGCACGGCCATTCAAGTCCTCCCCAGCCTGCCCCCCGAACCAGATTTTGACCCAGCGCAGCCGGAGTCCACGCAAAGCGCCTTTCATGATGGTGCCACTCTGATGGCAGCCGCAGAGAACCCTCGGCAGCTAGAGACAGACCCATCGCAGGCTCCAGAGGTCAGCTTCCCCTTCACCCTCTGGATCTGCTTGGTCCTGGTCTTGGTGGCCTTCGGGTATGAGATAGCCAGCTTTATTTCCATGGTGTTGATTCATCTGGCCCAGCTTTGCAATGTCGCCTCCTGGCCGGAGTGGTTGCAGTTCTTTGCCGAGTGGCTGACCAAGAAGCTGGGCTTTTACCACATGCTGGCATCGCTGCTAGCCTGCTTGCTCGCCACGTCGGTATGGCAATTCTGCGCGTTGGATTCATTGAAGAATCTGTATGGCGACATGGCCCTCCACAGCCGCGCGGCAGGCCTTTGGTGGTTCGTCCCGATTGCCAATTTGTTCATGCCGCTGATTAGCCTCCGCGACATGCGCACTTTCAGCCGTGCCAGACGTGATTGCCTCAAGCAGCACGCCCCGTTTGGCCCGTTGCTCATCACCATGGAAATCCTGCTGCTGCTGCAGTTGCCAGTGTATGCCCTTTCTTCCGTGAGCCTCTGGACGAACAAAGTAGCCCAAGCCAGCAGCTACCAAGTAGGCATGGTGTTTCTGCGGGACTCATTGGGCATCGCCCTGAGCATCAGCATCGCCCTCGTCGTAGTAACCAATTTCCTCCAGCAGCGGCGCCTCCACCTGCACTGGAACGACAAAGCCTACTGGGACAAACCCAGACAGGGCTGACAAAATCTTTGGCAGGCTCAGCTAATGAGCATGCAGCGGACGCCCATCAATGAGATTGGCGATGTTGTTGGCGAGCATCATCGTTACGACCAGGGCAACCACCACCCATAGAATTGCCAGCACCGAGGCTTCCACGCAAAACAGCCTGACCGACCGTGCAGGCCAGCACAGCCACAGCCAGCTCAGGAAAGCAAGCAAAGCCCCATAGACCAGGAGCAGGGGATAATAAGCGTCCAGCACCAGATCCCGCAGCCAGAGCGGATACCCTCCGGCATTTGTCCAAAAGTGCGGATCCTCCCGCAGCCAAACAAACGGCAACAACAGCCCGGCAATAATGAGGGCCACTGGGTATAGGAGCGGCTTCAACAAGGTGATTGGTTGGCTCTCGTTATTTCCCATTCACGCCAAGAAAGCACGCTCACCTGACTTGGAAACTGCCTAGTGATAAAGAAGCCTTCATGAATCCTGCCACCACGCTAAACCTTGATTTAGCGCAGACTTGGCCTTCCCAAGCGAATGAACACCAAGATTGACCTTTTTGCCTCATTTCTTGGCTGCCGTCCCTCTGACGAAAGTCTTCGCCTTCCACGTGCGTATGTCTGGGCATCATCCCTCTATGATGCCCAAAACCACCCTTTCGCTGACCTGTGCGGCTTTCGCTGCTGTGACCCTGCCTGCCCAGGATTCTGGCGAAAAAATCACCTATCAGGACCACATTCGCCCGCTGCTTGAGAACAAATGCTTCTCCTGCCATAATCCCGACAAGAAGAAGGGTGACCTCGATCTGACCAGCTTTGGTGCCCTTATGGTCGGTGGTGGCGGTGGCTCCGTGGTCGATCCCGGCAATGCCGACAGCAGCCGTATCTGGAGCACCTGCGCCAAGAAAGAAGAGCCCTTCATGCCGCCGGAAGGCGCGCCGCTGGGGCCGAAGGATCTCGATCTCATCGCCGCCTGGATCAAAGGCGGCATCCTCGATACCAAGTCGAGCCTCGCCAAAAAATCGGCTAAGCCGAAGGTCGATATGGCGGTGGCCGTCACCAGTGGCAAACCCACAGGCCCCATTGCCAAGCCGGAGCATGTGCTGCTGGAGCCCGTCATTGTCACCCAGCACACCACCGCCATCACGGCGATGGCCGCCAGCCCGTGGACCTCGCTCATGGCGCTGGCCGCTCCCAAGCAGATCCTGCTCTACGACACCGACACCAAGCAGCTCGTCGGCATCTTCCCCTACACCGAGGGCTATGCACGCAGCCTGCGCTTCAGCCGCAATGGCTCCCTGCTCATCATGGGCGGTGGTCGTGCCGGTAAAAATGGTCACGCCATCGTGTGGGATGTCAAAACCGGCAAACGCATCACCGAAGTCGGCAAGGAATTCGACCAGGTCATGTCGGCAGACATCAGCCCCGATCACAAATTGATCGTCATCGGCAGCCCCTCGAAAAAGGTCAAGGTGTACAACACCGCCAATGGCGAAGAGGAATACGTCATCAGCAAACACACGGAGTGGGTCATGAGTACCGCCTTCAGCCCGGATGGCGTGCTTCTGGCCACCAGCGACCGCAACGGCAACGTCAATGTCTGGGAAGCCGACAACGGCGGGGAGTTCTATCCCCTCGGCCAGCACAAAGGCTCCTGCGTGGACCTCGCCTGGCGTGCTGACTCCAACATCCTCGCCTCCTGCGCCATGGACGGCACCATCAGCACCTGGGAAATGAGCGAAGGCAAGCTGGTCAAGAACTGGCCCGCCCACGGTGGCGGCGTGCAGTCCGTTTCCTTCACGCCCGATGGCAAGATCGTTTCCTCCGGCAACGACGGCCTCGTCCGCGTCTGGGACATCAACGGCAACAAACTCGCCGAAGCGCCCAGCCAGGGCGACCTCGTGACCAAAGTGGTCGCGCTGTACGACTCCAAATCCGCCATCTCCGCCAACTGGCGCGGCGAGATCAAGCTCTGGAACCTCAGCGCTCCAGCGCTCACGGAAGCCGGGCAGCTTACCAGCAATCCTTCGCTGATCTCCCAGCGCATCGTGCAGACCGAGCAGCGTCTGGCCGAACTCACCACCAAGCTGCCTGCGCTGCAGGGGGCCATCAAATCCGCTGAGGCCGATGCCAAGGCCCGCGATGAAGCCCTGGCCAAAGTGCGCGCCGAAGTCGCTGCCACAGAAGCACGTAGCAAGTCTCTCGCTGGCGAGATCGGCAATGACGAGAAAGCCCTCGCCGCGCTCAAAGCAGCGCGCACCAAGGCCGAGCAGGACAAAGCCGCCCGCACGGCCGCCATCAAAGCCTACGCTGAAAAATCCACTAAGATCACCGCGCAGGAAAAAGAGCTCGCCCTGGTGGCTGCTGAGGCCGCCAAACTGGCCGCTGCGGACAAGGCCGTGGCAGACAGCAATGCCGCGCTCGAAGCCGCCAAAAAAGAACTCGCCGCCAAAGCCGGTGACGCCGCCTTGACCGCCAAGGTCAAGGACGCCGAAACCAAGCTCGCCGCCGCCAAGACCGAGCAGCAGAAGATCGCGCCAGCCAAGGCGAAGGCCGATCAGTTGACCGCCGCCCTCACGAAAGCCAAGGCCGAGCTGGGTGCCGCACCTGCCGCCCCAGTTGATCTCGACAAACTCATCACTGAAACCGACGCCAAGATCAAAGCCACCGCCGATGGCATCGCGGCCAAGAAAGCCGAACTGCCGAAACTGCCCGCGCTTGTCAAAGCTGGCCCGGATCGCATCAAGAATGCGGAATCCAATGCCGCCACCGGCAAGACCAACCTCGCCGCAGCACAGACCGCTGCAAAATCCGCGAACGATGAAATCGGTATTCTGCAGAAAGTCCCCACCGAATTGAAGGCCGCCCAGTTCAACACCGGCGTGCTCGCCGAGAAGGAAAAGCTCGCCAAGCTCGAAGGTGACTTCAACGATTTCACCGAAGCCAAAAAAGACGCGGAAGCCGCCAAGATCTCTGCCGCTGCGCGCATTGAGGAATCCAAAAAAGCCATCGCCGCATCCATTGCCGCCCAGCCTGGACTGGAAGCTGCCTTGAAGAAAGTGCAGGGCGAGCAAGCAGGCATTGAAACCACCATCAAGCCCACCCGCGATGCCGATGCCACTGCCGCCGCCAAGGTGAACGAGCAGAAGGCCATCATCACTACCAAAGAGGCTGAAATCGCCGCCGCCGGCAAAGCCAAGGACGACGGCATCGCCGCTGCGAAGAAAGCCGCTGAAGACATCGCCAAACTCATTGAAGCCAAGAAGAAGAGCCTTGCTGAAGTGGTTGGCAAACTCGCCGCCCCCGAAAAAGCGGTGAAGGCCAAGCAGGATGCCATTGCGCCCAAAGACGCTGCACTGGCTGCCGCCAAGAAAGCACACGCAGACGCCACCGCCGACCTCGCCAACAAAGCCAAGGCCGACAAAGACGCCGAGGCCGCTCTGGCTGCCGCGACTGCCGCCCAGGCCGCCGCTGACAAAGCCCTGACCGACACCCGCGCCAAGCAGAAGCCTGCGGCTGACGCCGTGGCCGCTGCCAAGAAAGAACTCGCCGCTAAAGCGGGCGATCCCGCCCTCACCGCCAAAGTTGCGGAAGTGGAAAAAACAGCGGCAGACGTTACCAATGCCATCAAGGCCGCTGAAGGCGAAGTGGGCGCGAAAAAGACGGCCAAGACCGCCGCGACGAAAGCCCGTGACGTGGCCAAAGCCGCCAACAATCCACAAAGCGTGAACAAAGCCCTGGCCGCCGTCAAAACCGCCGAGCAGCAACTGGCCCAGGCCAAGACCGAACTCGCTGCCGCCGAGAAAGTGGCCGCCGCGCCGCGTGGCCAGCGGGACGCCATTCAGAAGGAGATCGAAGCCCAGTCCAAGGCCCTCGCTGAAAAGCAGGCCGCACCGGCAGCGCTGGAAAAAGACTACGCCGCCAAGATCGCGCCGCTCAATGCCGCCATTGCCGCCGCCAAGACCGCCCTGCCACCGCTGGAGCAGGCTTATGCCGCCGCCCACGGCAAGCTGGACGCCGAGCAGAAGGTGCTCGACGCCAAGAAGGCCGAAGTCGCGAAAGCGAACGGCGAATTCGAAGGGGCCAAAAAGAAGAAAACCGACGCCGAGGCCACCATCGCCGCCGCCACCAAGGAAATCCCCGAGAAAGACAAGATCATCGTCGAAGCCACCACCGAAATCGCCAAACTCCAGCCGCAACTTGAGCCCATGCGCACCAAGGTGAAGCAGATGAACGATCAGTACCTGACGATGCTGCCGAAGTAAGCTTCAAGTCACTGCCGCGCGTCCAGCGCAAGGTAGGGAGGACTGTCCTCAGCCTTCCGCCGAGAGCGAGGTGAACATGCGAAAGACGACTGGCAGCAACGGAGTCCAGGGTGACCCGCAGCAGCGGAGTCAGGAGTGCCCTACCCGCGCTGTGTCTGCGCGCGCCCAGCGCTGGGCACACCACCATCCGGCGAACGCCGTCACGGGCGAATCCGCGCTACAGCAATCTGACTAAAAACTCCTCGACACCTAGGGTCAGTCACGGCTAAAAGCTTGGCACCTATGAGCGCTTATTTAGTCAACCGCGACGGCCAGGAACTTGGCTCCTTTGAAGTCTCCGAGCTTCAAGATGGCCTGAAAACCGGCTTTTTCCGAGCCACCGACCTTGGCTGGCGCGACGGCATGGCCAATTGGCAGGCCCTCACTGAAATCTCTGGCCTAGGCTCAGCACCGCCCAAGCCGAATTTAGCGCCCTTATCCCCCTTGAGTGCTCCGGTCAAAAAAGCGGTCAACCTCAATCCTTACGCAGCGCCCTCCGCCAGCTCTCAATCGGCAGCCATCGGCGCAGTGCCGTCTGCCATCATCTCGGAACTCACCGGCACCAGGAAATGGGTGCGATTGATCTCCGTGGTGATGTGGATCGGCTTCGTGTTTGTGCTGCTGCATGCTGCCTCCCTCTTTATTTTCGGCGCTGTCGGGCTGAGTTCAATCGTCAAACCCGGCCAGGAGGGACTGGGCTTGAGCGTGTTGATTGGCGTAGCGGCTTTCTATGGCCTTTTTATCCTGCTGATCATCTATCCTACCCTCAAACTGACCAAGTATGCCTCCAACATCTCGCGGCTGGCTGAGTCAAAGTCGTTCACGGATCTGGCGGCAGCGCTCGCAGAGCAGCGCCGTTTCTGGAAGTTTCATGGCATCATCGTGGCGATTTACCTGATTTTTATCGCCCTGTTTTTCCTTCTGATCCTGGCAGGTGTCGGCATGGGCACCATGGCAAACAAGGCCAAGACAACGGCTCATTCTCCCGCAGGAAGACTTGAATTGCTGGTGGAAGGAAGGCATGGGAATGGCGCGCCCAACCCATGAAGCCCTACTACATCACCACCGCCATTGATTACACCAACGCGCCGCCGCACATCGGCCACGCTTATGAGAAGGTGCTGGCAGACGTCATGGCCCGCTTTCAGCGGCTGAACGGACGTGAGGTGTACTTCCTCACCGGCGTGGATCAGCACGGCCAGAAGGTGCAGAAAAGCGCCGAGAAGGCCGGTCTGACGCCGCAGGAGTTCGTCGATGGCGTCACCACCCATTTCACCGCACTCTGGGACAAGCTGAACGTACGTTTCGACGGCTGGGCCGCGACGACGGACATCAAGCACAAGCGCGTGGTGCAGGCCATGCTGCAAAAGCTCCATGACGCAGGCCAGCTCTACAAAAAGAGCTACAGCGGCCACTACAGCGTGCGTCAGGAGCAGTTCCTCACTGACAAGGAACGCGGCCCCGACGGCAACTTCGGCCCTGAGTGGGGCGAGGTGGAATGGCGCGAGGAAGACGCCTGGTACTTCAAGCTCAGCGAGCACACCGAATGGCTCAAAAACTACATCCGGGGCAATCCCGACTTTATCTACCCGCCCCACCGCGCCAATGATGTGCTCAACGCCCTCGAAGGCTCCAGCGGCATCGACCTCTGCATCTCCCGCCCCAAAGATCGTCTCAGTTGGGGCATTCCCCTGCCCTTTGACGAGGACTCAGTGAATTTCGTCTGGTTCGACGCCCTCTCCAATTACATCAGCTTCGCCGGTTATCTGGCCGATGAAGTGGGCAACGAAGGCCTGCCGCAGTTTGAAAAAATCTGGCCTGCCGATGCTGAGATCATTGGCAAAGACATCCTCATGCCTGCCCATGCCGTCTATTGGCCCATCATGCTGCACGCGCTCGGCTTCACCGATGCGGAAATGCCCAAGCTCGTGGTCCATGGCTGGTGGAACATGAAGGGCGCGAAGATCAGCAAGAGCCTCGGCAATGTGATCGACCCGAACGTGCTCTCAGACACCTTCACGCCCGATGGCCTGCGCTACTACCTCATGCGCGACATCGCCACCGGCTACGACGCCGACTTCAGCGACGAGCGCATCATCATGTCCTACAACAAGGAACTGGCGGGTGGTCTGGGCAATCTCTTCAACCGCTCCATCAACATGGCGCAGAAGTATCGCGCTGGCGTGCTCACCCCGGGCGCTTACGATGACGAGCTCAATCAAGCCCTGCGCCAGACCGTGGCCGAGGCCACCCCGCTCTACCTCGAAAAGATGAACGGCTGGGACATCCACGAAGGCATCGCCGCCGCATGGAAGATCGTCACGCATGCAAACGCGTTTGTGGACAGTACGAAGCCCTTCTCCCTCGCCAAAGATGAGGCGCAGGCCGCCCGCCTCGACAGCGTGCTCTACCATCTGGTGGAGGCGCTCACGCACGTCAGCGTGCTGCTCAATCCCATCATGCCCACCGCCATGGCCACCGCCCGCGCCCAGGTCGGCTGGACGCTGCCGGACGGCTTCAAAGTCAGCGATCTGAAGTGGGGCCTGCTGCCCAGCGGCCACCAGCTTGGCGCGCCCGTGCCGCTGTTTCCGCGTCTGGAAATCGCAGAAGAGAAGTAAGGCTCGGCGCTCCGGCCGTAGGTTGGGAGTGTTTGGCGCGTGGTGATTTCATCAGCACCCCAGCTCCCTTCGCCAAACCGCCCGACTGCGAGGACGTTCGTACCCGGGGTGCGTTGCAGCACGCTCGCAGACGGACGGGCTGTCGCCCTGGTCTTTATACACTTTTTTCGCACGGAATTGTTGTTTTGGATTTCGGAAGGCTGCTTGGGTCGAAAACCGCGCGGCGACATTTGTTTTGTCGCAATGGAGGTGTCAAGCCTCGCGGCTTG
>CAINGK010000202.1 GCA_903848465.1 uncultured Verrucomicrobiota bacterium | reverse complement strand
CAAACCCGCTGCGCACGACCTTCCAAGGCGTACTCAATCCCAAACCCATTGCAAACAAGTCGTTCTGATCCATCGCAAAACTTGCAGTCTCCAGCCCTGCTGCGCCACCCGTTACCCATTCAATTCAGCGACGCGGCAAAAAACCTTCCACAAGCTGCCGCATTGGAAGCAGGGGGAGGTGCCGGTCTTTGTCACCTTCCGGCTGTCGGATTCGCTCCCACAAGAAGTTTTGAAGAAGTGGTTCTCAGCGCGTGAGGCCTTCCTGGTGGCCAATCCGCCGCCGTGGGATGAGGTCACAGAGGCGTGTTATCATGGACGGTTCTCGGATGCTTTGGACGAACACCTGGACGCGGCTCACGGCTCGTGTGCGCTGCGTCAGTCACGTGTGGCCCAGATCGTCGCTGATCGGCTGCATCATTTTGATGGCGTGCGGTATCACCTCTGGAGCTATGTGATCATGCCGAATCATGCGCATGTGCTGTTCACTTTGAATGAGGGTGAGTCCCTGCCTGAGACGTTGAAAGCGTGGAAGGGCGTTTCGAGCCGAATGATCCACAAGGAAGGGCTCAGTGATCTGAATCCGTTCTGGCAGCCGGACTACTTTGACCGGCTGATACGGAGTCCGGAGCACTTTGAGACAGTGAGATCTTACATTCGGGACAATCCGGCGAAGGCGGGACTGAAGTCTGGCTTCGTCTGCTGGGAGCGAGAGGAGCGCGGTCACTCCTGACCGCTTTTTCATCTACGCGGCTTCGCCGCCATTTTTAAGGAGGCGGACAGGAGTGTCTGCGCTCCGCTTGCTTCGCTCACGCCAATGCTTCTTTGCAATACTGGACGCACTTGGCCACTTCGGCCACAGCGGTGGAGCCTTCGGGGATTTTGTATTCCAACTCGATCTCGGCGGGGAAGGTCCACTTTTCCTTTTTCATCAGCTGGAGCACTTCCTTGATCGGGGTCTGGCCCTGGCCCCAGGGGACGTTGCCGCCGTCGGCGGTGCGGTCCTTGAGGTGCAGGTTCGTAATGCGGTCGTGGTACTTTTCCAGCACAGGAATGGGCGACTTGCCCTTCGTGCCGGCGACGTAGTGGCCGATGTCGAGGTTGAAGCCGATGAACTTGCCGAGATCCAGGATGGAATCGAACTTGTCCATCTCCGGCAGGTTATTGGTGTGGTTGTGAAATCCGACCCAGATCTGGTGCTTGTCGGCAAATGGCGCGACGCGCGCGGCGAGGATGGCATTGCGCTCGGTGGTCACGCCCGTGCAGCCCAGCGCCTTGGCCACCAGGAAGCTGAACTCGATCTCCTCATTTGACTGCCCGAAGCCCATCTTGTGGATGTGGATGTTGACGCCAGCGTCGTTGTACATCTTCCGCAGCTCCCGGCACTTGGCGAGCTGCTGCTCACGCTGCGCGTCGGTGGCGGGTCCACCAATGCCTGCGTAGAGCTGGATGGGCCCGCCCATGAGCTCGGTCTCGCTGAGGCCGTCATCGAGCAGCGCCTTGAGCGTCTCTTCGGCTGTCTTCGCCATGTCGCGGTAGCTGTAGGTGATGCAGCCGATGCGCACGCCGTTGAAGACGGAGCTGGGCTTGTCGGCGGCAGAAGCGCGACGCGGAAGAGTGAGGCCCGTGGCAGCTGCGACTGCGGTGCCAAGAAAAGTGCGGCGGGAAAGCGGGTTCGAACTCATGGGAAGAAACAAGGGATGGTTGAGTGGTTCAGTTGGTGCCCCGTCTTTTGCCACATTCCCCTCGTGAAGTCACGCCAAACTGCTGAGAAGAGGTCAGGGACTCCGCGCTCCTTTCTTGCCACCTCCATGGCTCACGCTATGGAAAGAGCCATGACACTGACTCTCCCCCGCTGGTTTGACCTGCACACGCATTTCCGCCAAGGCCCGGCGATGGGCTCCTATGTCCAGGCACATCTCGACATGGGCTGTGCTGGGGCGCTGGCGATGCCGAACACGCAGCCGCCGGTGTCGCGGATTTCTGGGGCGGCTCAAAGCGATGGCTGGTCGATTGAGAGCTACTCGGCAGAACTGCGTGCTGCAGGGGCGGATGGGTTTGAGCACTTGATCGTGCCGCTGTACCTGACGCGGCAGACGACGGCGGCGATGATCCGCGAGGGCGCGGCCTCGGGTCTGCTGCGGGCCTGCAAGTATTACCCGCCGCATGGCACCACGAATGCGGAGCATGGGATGCCGATGGATGATCTCATTGGCGGCGAGGTGCTGCGGGCGATGGAGGAGCATGGCATCGTACTGTGCATTCACGGCGAGCAGCACGCGCTGAGCGGGTCAGATTACATCGACGCGCAGCAGAATGCGGAGACGCGGTTCTACACCGAGCGCATGCCGCGCCTCATCGCGGCGCATCCCAAGCTGAGGATTGTGTGCGAGCACATCACCACGCGGACTGCGGCAGAGTTTGTGGCGCGGTCACCGGAGCATGTGGGCGCGACGATCACGCCGCAGCACTTGCTGTACACGCTGGGACATCTGATTCAGGGACTGAAATATCATCTCTATTGCCTGCCGATTGTGAAGTTTCAGGATGATCGCGCGGCCTTGCGACAGGCTGTGACAACGGCTGGGCAGAAGAAGTTCTTTGCGGGCACCGACAGTGCGCCGCACACGACGAAGGCGACGGCCTGCGGCTGCGCGGCGGGTTGTTTTACCGGAGGCTGTGCGCCGCAGCTCTATGCGATGGCGTTTGAGGAGGCAGGCGTGGATCTCGGCACGGCAGAGGGGCAGGCGCTGCTGGAGCGTTTTCTTTGCACCAATGGTCCGTGGTTTTATGGGTTTCCGGTCTCGGAGCAGCAGTTCTCGATGGAGAAGGTGCCGCAGGCCATGACACTGCTGGAGACGCCTGCTGGGCCAGTGACGCCGCTTCCAGTGGGGATGGGAATGGAGCTGGCGTGGCGCATTTCCAAGTGAGTGAATAGGTTGCCATGGTTGAACCTAGAAACGGAGATGATGGCCTACGGAATACGCGGAACAGACGGAAAATTAGAGCAAGCGCATGACCGATGCCTCGCCTTTTGAGTAAACGATGTGGAAAGCTTCTTTCTGGGTGTTCCTCAGGCCATTCATTCCCGTTTACGGAGCATCGGCTCAGGCCCAAGTCCTGGGCCTCAGAGCAGGTAACAGTGAACTAGGCATTGGCACCACCAAGGTCAATGCAACGGGAGTATGGAACTCGGATTTGGCTCACCCAGCTTTTACGCCAAAGAAGCGCCGCCAGCTGAGGGCGAAGCCGGTGTAAACGAGGACGAGTCCGGCGAGGCAGGCGATGAGGCCGAGGAGCTGGCCCCAGTTGCCGAAGAATTCGCCGGTGTGGCCGATGCGGACGAGTGAGCGGGCGCGGAGGGAGCCTTCGTTGCTGCTCCAGCCGCGTTCTTCGATGATCTGACCGCTGCGGGTGTCGAACTTGATGTCCAGAGCGCGGGTAAACTGGCGCTGGGTGCCGAATTTTACGCCGACTGAGATGATGCCGTCTTTGTTGGGGGTGCCCATGCTGTTCTGAAGCTGGATGGAACGCCAGCCGGGGTAGTGCTGCTGGACGCGATGCATCCAGCCAGGCCATTCGGCGGAGGCGGGTTCAGCTTGTGCGGCGAGCTTGGTGGGAGCTTTTCCGGGGCCCATGACCTGAGAGCCGCCGAAGCTGCGCCACCATTGATCGACGGGATTAAAGGACATGTCGATGCCGGTGAGGCAGATGAAGAGGAGGGGGATGAGGAACCAGAAGCCGAGGGCGTTGTGCCAGTTCCAGTCGCGGGCCTTGCCTTTCACATCGAAGCGGATGGCCATGGAGTTGCGCAGGGCTTTCCAGAGCCATTGACGGGGCCACCAGAGCCACAAGCCGGAGAGGATGATGAAGGCGAAGGCGGCGTTTGAGATGGCGATGAGCCAGAGGCCGATGGGGCCGCTAGTGAGATCGGTGTGGAGATTTGTCACCCAACGCATGAATGCGCGGAGGCTGACGGCACCGGTGCCGAGGGGGGCGCCGGTGTAACCGTTGATGAGTGTGGCGCTGCGGTTTTTGCTGATCAGTCGAACGGGCATGCCGGGGTCGGAAAACCATTCGGCGTACTGCAGCGAGGCTGCGGTCTCGCGGCCTGCCTTGGTTAGGAGTGCCTGGGGTGACAGGAGTTCAGCGGTGGGGGATGGAGGCTGGGCGCGGGAGTCGCGTTCGGCGAAATCGACGATCTGGAGTTCGAAGGCGAGGATGGCGCCGGTGA
The DNA here is from genome assembly GCA_903848465.1 of uncultured Verrucomicrobiota bacterium. GTDB lineage: Bacteria > Verrucomicrobiota > Verrucomicrobiia > Verrucomicrobiales > Verrucomicrobiaceae > Prosthecobacter. The sequence goes on along the minus strand of CAINGK010000202.1, from coordinate 3,144 downwards.
GGCAGAGGAGGCCGACGAAGAGGCCGATGATGAGGCCTACGATGAGATGGGACCAGAAGAGGATTTTGCGGAACATGGCGGGTGGAGCGGCCGAGAGGACGGAAAGGAAGCGACGTGAAAAGATCAATAACACGACGAAGCCTATGAAGTTTTGCCGGTGAACGACATTTCAGTTCTTCAACTGCTCCAACTTCAGATTATCAATGAAGAAGGCGGTTTTGGTGGTGCCGAGGGCGCTGAAGAGGAGGTAGCCGGCGTTGGTCCAGGCGGGTTTGCAGAGGAGGTCGGGGTAGGAGTGCTGGGTGCCGTCTTGACGGGTGATGTCGAGGGACCATTTGCTGGAGGCGGTGGTGGCGGTGAGGGAGACGCGGAACCATTCGCCGGCGGGGATGCTTACCAATTGGACTTTGCCGTCGGTGCTGGCAGAGAGCTGGCCTTTCTGCCAGCGGAGGTAGGGGCCGTTGCCGAAGTCGCTGTTTTTGCCGCGGATCTCGAAGAACCAATCGGCACCGGGCTGGGCCATGACATCGAACTCGACGTGGAAGGTGCCGGTGTCCCAAGTGGTGGGGTAGATGTCGAGGATGGGATTGTAGTTTTTGCTCAGGCCGGGGGCGTCCTGGATCTTGAGGCTGCGCTTGGAGCCGGGGGTGAAGGGAGAAGAGGTTTCGTCGGTGACGGCGATGCTTTCGCCTTTGTTTTCGTGGGTGTATTTGGCACCGCGAATGCCGAGGGTGCCGAGGGCGGCGTGCTCGAAGTCTTGATTGATTTTGTATTCGGGGGCGGGCCAGGGTTTAGCGTCGGTGTTCCAAGTGGGGTAGTCGTGGCCTTGGGCGGCGAGGGCGCTCCATGTAGCATCATCTTTGCATACACCGGCGAGGGTGAGGTCCCAGGGTTTGAAGCCGATTTTTTCGGCGGGGGAGTTGGGCTTGAGACGGAAGTCGCGCTGAGCGATGTCTTCGAAGAGGGGATCGGCAAAGAGGCTGTCTTTATCGCGGCCGAGCTTGCGCCATTCGTCCCAAGTGAAGTGGGTTTAGGTGAGGGTGGCGGGGACTTTGCCGTCGGTGGGCCAGTAGAGGTTTTTGCGGAAGACGAGGCTGTCTTTGGGATCGCCGCGCTCGGGTTTGTCGAAGAGCTTCCAGTTCCATTCGCCGCCATCGAGGAGCGGAGATGCGGGGTCCCAGACGACGATGTTGTTGGTGTAGCGGAAGCGGAGGCGTGCTTCATTGCGGGAGGCCTGGATCTGGGCGGTGTGGCCGAAGGCGAAGATGTTGTTCCGCACGGTGTTGAAGTAGCCGTAGTGCTGGTGGAAGCCAGCGTTCCAGGTGTCGTGCACGAGGTTGTTTTCCATGAGGGTGTCGGCGCTGCCTTCGTCATTGTAGAGGCCCCAGCCGCCGTAGCGATGGCTGGCGACGTGGTGGACGTGATTGCCACGGACGATGGTGCCGGGGGAGGTGCCGAGGCCGTAGTAGCCGCCCATGTCGCTGAGGTAGGCCCAGCCGAGGTGGTGGATGTGATTATTTTCTACCAGGGTCTCGCGTGAGGCGGTGTCGCCATAGCCCCAGTTCCATCCGGCGCTGATGCCGGTGTAGTAGAGGTCTGCGATGTCGCACTGGGTGACGGCGCAGTGCTGGGTGTGCGTGAGGACGACGCCGCAGGCGCTGGGGTGGAGGCGGCCACCGTGGTGGATGATGGAGTCGTCGATGGTGATGTGGTGATTCACGCGCTCGTCCGCAGGGCGTGCGGTTTCACCGACATAGACACCGCCGCCACCGAGGTCGTGCAGGTGGCAGTGAGTGACGAAGGAGTCAGAGCAGCCGTTTTTGAACCAGATGGCATGGAGGCCGGTGTGGGCGATCTCGCAGTGGGTGAAATGGATGGCGCTGGAGTCTTCGATTTCGATGCTGCCCTGAGTGGTCGTGGCGGCCTGCGTGTCGTGCAGACCATCGGCGGGGTAGAGATGATTGCTGTATTGAAACGAGACGTCTTCAAAGCGGACATCGTGCGCGTCTTTGATAACGAGGAATTTGTCCACGATGGGGGCGATGACTTTGGCCTTGGTCATGTCCTCACCGGGGAGCGGGAGGTAGAGGACTTCGCCTTGGGCGCGATCAAGGAACCACTCGCCGGGGGCATCGAGTGCGGCGCGGAAGTTTTCGACCCACCAGCGCTGGTCGGGTTCGAACTCGACGAAAGGATAGCGGGAGCGGCCTTTGATGCGGATGGCGAGCACTTCGTCGTTCATGTCCTTGATGCGGCACTGGGCCACGGCCCAGGCGTGGGTGACGGTGAGGAGGACGTTGTCGCGCTCGGCGAGTGGAATGCTTTTGAGAATTTCGTACTGCGGCTGCGCGATGGAGAAGGCATTGAAATTCATGTTCTCCTTGAGGTCAGGGAACACGCCTGCGCCGACAGCTTCGGTGATGTGGTAGAAGCCTTTGTTGGGCGAGCGGGCGAGGGTGGCGCGGCGGCCATTGATCCAGAGCTGCTCGAACTTCCAGGCCTTGTCAGGAAGGGGGGCTTTCCAGAGGCCGCCGTCGGTTTTTTGCCAGCCGGTGATGGGACTGCCGGCGGTGAAGGTGGCATTGCTGCCGGTCCAGGTGACCTGGGAATCGTCTTTGCCGAGCGTGAGGGTTTCGGTGACGGGATAGACGCCGGGGGCGATGCTGATGCGAGCGGGCTTGGGAGCGGCGCGGGCGGCGTCACGTGCTGCGAGCGGCGTGGAGATGGGGCCGATGGGTGACAGTCGGATTTCTGAGGCAACAGGTGTGATGATGCGACGACGGCCCTTTATGATAGGCCCGGTGCGAGACGGCGGAATGTCCGCAGCAAACGATAATGACGCCGCCGACAGTAAAAGAGCGATGGTTCTGAAAAGCATAGGGAAAGGCAGGTTGGGTCAAACCATGCATGGGCGGGCGGTCTCTTCCAGCCTGAGTGAGCAGGTGCTGGTGATTTTGCTCGCCGTTTGGGCGCGAATCTGCAACAGTCCGCCGCTTTTTCATGTCTCAGAGCCTGTCCGGCAAAAAGCATGAGCTGCTATAAATGGGTGAGAGCCCTGAGGTTGAGATTGATCATGGCAAGATAGACCAAGGACTCGTGATGACGCGGGTTGCGTTCATGATCGCGGTTGAGCCTGCGGCATTT
>CAINGK010000201.1 GCA_903848465.1 uncultured Verrucomicrobiota bacterium | reverse complement strand
CGAGGCTTGACACCTCCATTGCGACAAAACAAATGTCGCCGCGCGGTTTTCGACCCAAGCAGCCTTCCGAAATCCAAAACAACAATTCCGTGCGAAAAAAGTGTATAAAGACCAGGGCTGTCGCCACACCCATCTTACGGCGGGGCATGGCACTTGAGGGCTGCGGGAGCAAAGGGCGCGCTGATCGACGGGCAGGAGTGCCCATCGTACTTGGGAACAGAGCTATGCGACCCATTGGAAGCTCAAATCCGATGCGAAGCCAAAGGATCGAGAACGAGGACGAGGACGAACAGGAGGCTTGAGGGTGATTACGCGCGTTTGGCGCGCAGCACTTCCTCAACCTCGCCGAGGGGGAGGCAGTTGATGACGTCTTGGCGGGTGAGCCAGCCTTTGCGGGCGGATTTGATGCCGTAGATGACGGCCTGCAGGCCGTTGGTACTGTGGGCGTCGGGGTTGATGCTGCATTTGACGCCTTTTTCCTTGGCGTGCCGCCACCAGCGCCAGTCCATGTCGAGACGCCAGGCACTGGCGTTGAGTTCGATGATGGTGCCGGTTTCTGCGGCGGCGTCGATGACGGCGGCGATGTTGACGTTGTAGGCGGGGCGCTGGAGCAGCAGGCGGCCAGTGAGGTGGCCGAGCATGGTGACGTGTGGGTTTTCGATGGCGCGGATGATGCGCTTGGTCATTTCGGCCTCGGGTAGATTGAAGACGTTATGAACGGAGGCGACGACGTAGTCGAGTTGGCTCATGATCTCGTCGCTGAAGTCGAGGCTGCCGTCTTTGAGGATGTCCACCTCGCTGCCGGCGAAGATGCGGAAGCCTTCTGCGGCCATTTCTTCATTCAGGGCCTTGATCTCTTGGATCTGTGCAAGCAGGCGCTTTTCATCGAGACCATTCGCTTGGAAGGAGGATTTGCTGTGATCGGCGATACCGAGGTATTGCAGGCCGAGATCATGCGCGGCAGTGGCCATCTCGCGCAGGGTGGCGCCACCGTCGCTGGCGGTGGTGTGGTTATGGAAAACGCCGCGTAGGTTTTCGAGCAGGATGAGGCGTGGGAGACCGCCGTGCTCGGCGGCGTCGATCTCGCCCGTGTTTTCACGCAGCTCGGGTTCGATGAAGTCGAGGTCCAGCGCGCGGTAGAGTTCGGCCTCATCATGGATGGGAGGAATGACGGGCGCAGCGGCATGGTCGGGCACCGGGGTGAAGGCGTACTCATTGAGCGACCAGCCACGGGCGAGGGCGCGCTGGCGGATGGCGACGTTGTGCTCCTTGCTGCCGGTGAAGTAGGCGAGGGCAAAGGGGAACTCCTTGTTGGAAACGGCGCGTAGATCGCACTGGACGCCGTGGGTGACGTGGACGCTGGCTTTGGTCGGCCCCTGGGCGATGACATCGACCACGAGGGGCAGTTGCACGAAGTCCTTGATGACTTGCTCAGGCTGCCGGGTAGCGACGAGGAAATCGAGATCATGCACGGTTTCTTTGCCACGGCGGAAACTGCCGCAGACTTCGGCATGGGAGACGTCAGGGTGTTGGCGCAGGGCCTCCAGGATTTCCAGCACCAGCGGCTGGACTAGATCGAGGCGAAACTCTGCAGCATGCTGCTCACGGAAGGCGATGCTTTCGAGGATCTTTTCCACCGATTTGCCACCGAAGCCGGAGAGCTTGGCGGCCTCACCGCTTTCGCAGGCGCGCTTGAGATCGGCGATGGAGGAGACGCCCAGCTCCGTGTGCAGCGCGGCTACTTTCTTGGGGCCGAGACCCTGGACATCGAACAACTCAAAGAGGGTGTCGGGAAATTCGGCTTTGAGCTTCTCGTAGAACTCCAGCTTGCCGGTGGTGGCCAGTTCATGGAGCTTGTCGCGCAGGGCTTCGCCCAGGCCCTTGATGCCCGCGAGTTGGTTTTCGGCGGCGAGCTTCATGATGTCGCCGCTGTAGCTTTCCACGATCTCCGCGCCGGTGCGGTAGGCGCGTACCTTGAAGGTGTTTTCCCCTTTCAGCTCAAGCAGGAGGGCGATGCGTTCAAAGATGGTGGCGGCGTCTTCACGGGTCATGCACGCATCATGGCGTGAGTTGACGCAAGGTGAAGCGCGAAGTCAGCGTCCCCCTTATTTGCTACCGTTCATCCGCTTTTCCATGGCCCGCAGCCGCCGCAAGGCATCGGGCATCTTGGTGGCGGCAATCCACTGGCGCTTGGCCTGCTTGTCGGTGGCGGCAGGGTAGCCGAGCACGGTTTCACCGGCAGCGATGTCGCGCATGACGCCGGATTTGGCCCCGATGGTGGACTGGGTGCCGAGCTTGAGATGCCCAGCGATGCCGGACTGCGAGGCGATGACGACGTAATCGGCAAGCTGTGTGCTGCCAGCAAAGCCCACCTGGCCCATGATGAGGCAGTGGCGGCCCATGACGACGTTGTGGGCGACATGGACGAGGTTGTCGATCTTGGTCCCCTGCCCGATCACGGTGGAGCCGAGCGCGCCGCGGTCGATGGAGGTGTTGGAGCCGATCTCGACATCGTCATGAATGACGACGTTGCCGACCTGGAGCATTTTGCGGTGGTGGCCCTGGTCAAAGACATAGCCGTAACCGTCTGAGCCGATGGTGGTGCCCGCGTGGATGCTGACGCGGTTGCCAATCTGCGTCCTGGCATAGAGCACGACGTTGGGGTGCAGGCAGACGTCATCACCGAGTTTGCTGTCGCGGCCAATGTGGTTGCCGCCCATGAGCACGGTGTTTTTTCCCAGTGAAACACCAGCACCGACGACGCAGTGTGGGCCGACGCTGGCGGTGGCGTCGATCTGCGCCGAGGCATCCACCACTGCGCTGACATGAATGCCGACGGTGGCTGTCTCAGGCGGAAAGAACAAGGGCAGCACCTTGGCGATGGCGATGCGTGCATCCTTGACGCGGATGAGTACTTTGGTAGCGGACTCGAATCCACGAGGAACCAAGATGGCGCTGGCTTGGCTGGCCTCTGCAGCGGCAAGGTAGCTGGGTTTCTCCGCAAAGGTGAGATCGCCAGATGAGGCAGCGTCCGCAGGGGCAATGCCTGTGACGATGACGGAGCCATCTCCCATCACTTCTCCACCAATCAGCTCTGCAAGATTTGATACGGTGAACATGGAGGGGATCGGTTAGCCGAGCGGCGTTTACCGAGATGTCGGCAGCGGCACCATGCGCTGCAGTTCCGTGTCCCAGACTTTGAGCCGCAGGCAGCGGAAGATGTCGCGAGGACTCAGGGTGGTGACTTTGGGCTTTTGCAGCTCCGGCATGGCTTTCAGTACCTCGGGGAGGCGGTAGAAGGGAATGCGGGCGTTCAAATGGTGAATGTGGTGGTAGCCAATGTTGGCAGAAAACCAGGCCATGATACGGCTGGTCTTCATGTAGCTGGAGGATTCCAGAGCGGCACGCTCATAAGTCCAGCCCCCCTTGTCATAAAAGGCCACGTCCGGAAAATTATGCTGCGCATAAAAGAGGTAGGACCCGATGGCGTAGGTGATGAAATGCGGGATGACCTGCACCAGCAGCCACATCTGCCAGCCAAAGAAATGGACGAGCAGGGTGGCGATGCCCGCATGCACCAGCAGGGCCAGAAGGCAGTCCAGATGCTGCCGAGGCTTCATGACGAAGGGGCGCAGGCACATGCCGTGCAGGAAAACGAAGAGGTAGCCGAAGAGAATGGTCAGCGGATGACGCATGAAGAGGTAGATCATGCGCGCGGACTTGGAGGCCTTGAGGTAATGCTCCTTCGTCATGATCGGGAAGGAACCGATGTGGGAACCTTTGATCTTGGAATTGTGATTGTGATGGTGATTGTGCGAGCTGCGCCAGATGCTGCTGGGGCTGAGGGCGAGAATACCGAAGCCACGCATGAGCCATTCCGCGACCTTCGAGGTGGGCAGGATGGCATTGTGCTGCTGGTCATGATAGATGACGAACAAGCGGAGCAGCAGCAGCCCGGAAAGCACGCTGAGCGCGAGTTTCACCGACAGAATGGGAATCCACAGCGTGCCAGCGATGACCGCGAGCCAGAGTGTGGTGGTTGAAAGGATGCACCACCAGCTTCTGAAGGTACTGTCCACGGCGAAAGGCTTGGTGGCCAAGATGAGCTCAGTGCCCGTCCTGTTTCTGCCGCCAAGAGTGATGGAATCGGCTAAAGCCAGGCCACTAGTCATGTGAATTCTACATGACCCCTCAATGGTTCAAAAGCAAGCCTTCTTTCCTGTCATCTCTGAGCAGATATTGAGCCAGGAACGTGGCGGATTAAACCCAGCCGCACAGGCGATAGGCCCACCAGCCGATGATTTCGTGCATCCATGCCTCAAAATGTGCCAAGTTGCCAGACTTGGGCACATCAAGCCATTTCACGTGCCGCTGCTGCATATACGCGCTGAGATAATTGCACGGCACGGGAACGACCACCGTTCCGGCTTTTTCAAACACGGCTTTGCTGCGTGTCATGTGATAGGCCGAGGTCACCAAGGCCACGCGTTTCCAGCCGTGTTGGGCTACCAGAGCGGCGACTCTGACGGCTTCATCATGGGTATCCCGGCAGGGGCCGAGGCTTTGCAAAGGCACTGGAGATAGCTGCCACTCCTCCACCCAGCGTTTGGCCCCCTCCCCCTCAAAGACATCGACGCCGGTCTCGCGCTGGAAGCTGCCACCGCCAATGAGGATCAGCCTGCCCCTGCCCTTTTTTGCCAGCGCCAAGGCGGCAAATAACCGATCAGAGGCTCCCTTCAAATGAATGCCCGCCGGTTCAGACTCGGAGGGTTCCACACCGCCGCCGAGCACCACGATGGCATCACACTCTGGCAATTGTGCTACGTCCACGGGCGGCCACTGGGATTCCAACGAGGCGAGCAAGGATTGGGATAAGGGCGTGCATGCGGTCAGGCTGAGCAGCAGCCAGGCGACGACGGGGAGCCATATTAGACGCCACTGCTTGCGGTGGATTTTGACCCCAATCAGGACTGAGAGCACCAGCCAAATGAAGCCAGTCGGCTCAAGAAAGGAAGCCAATCCCTTTAAGAATAAAGAAATCATGCGCGGCGCTGGAGGCGGTGGCTGCACACGGCAACGAGGAAGGTGCTGGCGATGAGCAGGGTGCTGAGCGCATTGATCACTGGCAGGCTGCGGCTGGTTTTCATCATGCTGGCGACGCGCAGCGGCAGGGTGGTGGTGCCTGGACCGGAGACGAAGAAGGTGATGACGTAGTCGTCGATGGAGAGGGTGAAGGCCAGCAGGCCACCGGCTAGAACGCCGGGGAGCAGGAGGGGCAGCAGGACTTTTTTCACCGCCTGGGCCTGCGTGGCACCGAGATCGCGTGCGGCGTCGAGCAGGGTTAAATCAAAGTCCTGGAGCCGCCCCAGTACGACCATGGTCACAAAACTCAGGCAGAAGGTGACGTGCGCAATCCAGATGGTGAGCAGCCCGGTTTCCACGCCCGTGAGTACGAACAAGGCCAGCAGGGACATGCCCATGAGGATGTCCGGCATGACGAGCGGTAAGGTGATGAGCATGTGGTGTACGTTTTGGAGTCCTGAGCGGAAACGATGCAGTGCATAGGCAGCCAGCGTGCCCAGAACCATGGTAGCTAAAGAAGCCGAGATGGCAATCTTTAGTGTGATCCAGAGAGACTCCCAAATCTCTCCAGCGGCCCAGAGTTTTTCATACCACATCCAGGTAAAGCCTTCCCACTCGCCGCCGAAACGCGAGGCGTTGAAGGAATTCACCACGAGCACCACCAGCGGCGCGAAGAGAAATAAAATGACACCCAGGGTGATGAATCCGGGCAGCCAGGAGCGCTTCATGACTCCTCCTTCCGGCCAAACTGCTGCCAGAGCGCGACAATGAGCATGGGGACCAGCACGGCCAGCATGAGGCCACCGGCCAGCGCGCTGGCGTGCGGCAGATTGCGGTCTGAAAACACGCGCTGGGCGATCTTGCTGCCGAGCATCTCATCCGATGCGCCGCCCACCATCTGCGGAATGACGTACTGCCCGAGGCAGCAGACAAACACCATGACCGCTGCGGAGATGAGGCCGCGCCGCACACCGGGCACAAACACTTTGGCGAAGGCGCGCCAGGGACCGGCCCCGAGGTCGCGGGCGGCATCGAGCAAACCTAAGTCAAACTTCTCCGCCGCAGCGTAGAGTGGCAGGATGGCAAAGGGCAACTGCGTGTACACCAGCACCAGCAGCACCGTGCCGGAATGGTGCAGCAGCACGGCGTTTTCTGGAATGAGCTGCAGGCTGATGAGGAGCTTCGTCAGCGGCCCTTCCGGGTGCAGCAGGGATTTCCAGGCAAAGATGCGGATGAGGAAATTCGACAGAAACGGGATGATCACGAGCAGCAGCAGCACCTGCCGCAGGCGCTGCCCGGCACGCGCCATCTGAAAGGCCACCGGCAGCCCCAGCACGAGGCAGATCAGCGTGGTGGCAGCGCTGAGCGAGAAGGTGCGCCAGAGGATGGGCAGGTAGGCCGGATCATTCAGTTCATGCAGGGTGTCCAGCGTCCAGCCCGGCCCGACACCGCCCTGGAGATCTGCCGGACGAAAGGCGGTGAGGATGACGAGGATGGCCGGAATGACAAAAAACACCGCCAACCAGGTGAGTGAGGGAAGCGTGAGCAGCCATTGCCGGGAAGTCCGGGACGCTGTGCTCATGAAGCAGCCTCCAACCGCACCACACGGCCTTCATCCGGGTGGAAACTCATCCAGACTTCGGCACCGCGTGCGGGGTCGATGTCTCCCCCGCTGAAACGGCTGCGCTGAAGCTGGGCCAGGATGCTGTGCTCCCCCGCGCGAATGCGGTAGCGTGTGTGAGTGCCGAAATAGGCCCGGTCCTCCACCACGCCACGAAAGGCGTTCACGCGCTCGCCACTGGACGGGCGAGCGAGGGTGAGGCTGATTTTTTCTGGCCGTACCATGAGCCGCAGGGGCTGGTTGGAAGCGACGGTGCCGTTGCTCAAGACCAGGGGGCTGCCCAGCCCGTCCACAAAGACGCGCACGTAGCCTTCATGCTGGAACTCGACAGCGGTGCCGGTGAAGAAATTCGCATCGCCAATGAAGGAGGCCACGAAGCTGGTGCGGGGGGTTTCATACAGATGCGCGGGCGAGTCCACCTGCTCCACCCGGCCAGCGTTCATCACAGCGATGCGGCTGCTCAGGCTCATGGCCTCGCCCTGATCATGGGTGACGTAGATGAAGGTGGTGCCGACCTGCTCGTGGATGGTGTTCAGCTCCATGAGCATGTGCTGGCGCAGTTTGAGGTCTAGCGCGGCCAAAGGCTCATCCAGCAGCAGTACCTGGGGGCGGTTCACCAGCGCACGGGCGATGGCGACGCGCTGCCGCTGCCCGCCGCTGAGCTGGGCGGGACGCTTGCGTGCATGCTCGCTGAGCCGCACCAGCTCCAGCATGCGGTCCACGCCACTGCGGATTTCCTCCCGTGGGCGGCGGCTCATGCGCAGACCAAAGGCGACGTTTTCCCAGACGCTGAGGTGTGGAAAGAGGGCGTAGTTTTGAAAGACCGTGTTCACCGGGCGCTGCTCTGGGGGCAGTGCGGTGATGTCCTGGCCATTGACCAGGATGCGCCCGGAGTCTGGGCGCTCAAACCCGGCGATCATGCGCAGCAGGGTGGTTTTCCCGCAGCCGCTGGGGCCGAGAAGCGAAAAGGCCTCCCCTTTGACCACATTCAACGACACAGAGTCCACGGCACGCTGGGTGCCGAAGGTCTTGGAAACGTGGTCAATGACGAGGAAATCGTCCATGCGAGGAATGAAGGGCGGGACTGTAACCTGCAAACAATGGATGTGGCAAGGAGCTTGCGGGAATGAATGGAACGGGCGAGCTTAATCGAATGTCATCCCGTTTTGAAATTCTGCGCCCTCTGGAAGAGGACACCGCCAGCAAGCTTTTGCTGGTACACGACAACAAACGTGGAGAGGAGTTGCGGCTGCGACGCTTTAAGACGCAGAAGCAGGAGGAAATCGATGGCCTGCAGGAATTGTTCCGCCAACTCGCCGCAGTGCCAGATCCGCATCTGGACCGCTTGATCGACTTCGGCTCAGACAAAGATGGCTTCTACAGCATCGTGGCTGGCCCGCTGCCGGGAGAGACGCTGCCGGAGGTACTGCAGCGCGGGCCGCTGACGCAGGGGGAGTTTGAAACCGTGGCCACGCAACTGCTGGATGTGCTGTCCGCGCTGCATGAGGTCGCCATCGTGCATGGCAGCCTGCGGCCTGAGTTTGTGCGCATTGCGGGCAAGTCCGCTGCCGACTGGCAGGTGACGCTGCATGGCTTTGGCCAGGGCTTCGCCCCACGCGACAGCAGCCTGGAGGAGCAGATCCGTGCCTACCGCTGCACTGCGCCGGAGCAGTGGCAGGACGGCACCACGCGCCGCCGCACGGATGTGTATGCGCTGGGTTGCATCCTCTATGAGGCGCTGACGGCGCGCGCGCCCTTTGACGCCCGTGCCTTGAAGGAACTGCGGATGAAGCACATGGAGCATGATTTGACGCCGCTGAGTAAACAGGCCGCCCATGTGCCGGAGTGGATGACCTCCTGGGTGATGCACCTGCTGGCGGCCGATCCTGAACAACGCCCGCGCAAGGCTGGCGCGGCCCGTGAACTGTTTCAGCAACGTGTCGCGCCGGACGTAGCACCGCGCCCCGAGACTGCACCGCCGCCCCCTCCCGTCTCACCACCGACTAACTTCCTCCAGCACCCGGTCTCCGCCCCGGTGACCCTGCCCAGCCCGCACCTGGGCGCGCGCAATGCGACCTCCAGTACGATCCCCATCGCCGCTGGGCCGCATGTGGCCGCCAACCGGCCGAAGCGCCCCACGCCCGCGCTGATGCCCGCCCAGCGCAAAACGGCTGCGCCACCGCCGCAGAAGGCCCCCGCCGTGCAGTCCCCGCTAAAAGCAGCGCTCAAGATGAAGCCCGTGCTGATCGCCGCTGCTGCGGTCTTGCTGCTGCTGACCGGCTTCATGCTGCGCGGCTGCGGTGCGAAGCCTGAACCGGTGAAGAACGGAACGGCGCAGAAGCCGCGCTGAGGGGACGCAGGACGGATGTCTGCATTTCAAACAACTGTTTATTTGAACAGTACTCAAAACCATGCCACAATCGGCCGCATGAGCCCTAGCCCCCGTGATCTTGCCGAAATGACTGCCGCTATCGAAGGAACTGAAGTCGCCGCCCGCCAGTGGCTCCAGGCTGGCTTCTCCCCTGGGGATGCGGCCGCTTATGTGCGAGCGGGTTGCTTCGATGTGGACCGCACCGAAGAACTCCGCCGTGCGCACATCACCCCCAGTCAGATCGCCGCCCTCGGGCTTGGCTGGGACTTCTGCGCGGGTAAGGTGCCGCTGTCCGAATTGGGGGGCAGCCAGGTGCAGCAATCCTCCAGGAGAGGGATGGCACTGACGCCGATGCTGTGGTGAAAGCGCGCGACGGAGCGTACTGATCTGCCGAGCGTTACGAACTTTCAAAAGTGGCCCCCGCTTGAAATGAAGGCAGGGACTGCGTGGAAGAATCATCAAAGTCTGGCTCAGGGGCTGCCCGGCGCGTGGTTCCCAAAGCCCAACGGGCTTTCGTCATGCAGCCCAGGAGTGCCGAGCCTTGGCGAGTGCTCTCCTGGGAGCCGTGCCAACCTCCCTTCCTGCCCGAGCACGAACCTCAACGAGGTTCCGTCACCGCACGTCCCTGCGCCACCGCAGCGCTCGTGACGGGACCGCGTTGCGGTCCGGAAACATGATGGGGAGTATCTGGGCCGCGATTCCCAAGGGAGCACTCGCCAAGGCTCGGCACCCTTGGGCTGCATGACGGGACCGCGTTGCGGTCCAAGGCACTATACTGTGGTTGCTGGTGTCTCCGCCTTCATCGTGGTCTGCATGACGGGACCGCGTTGCGGTCCAAGGCATCATGGAGCGTTGTAACCTATATTGCCGCATTACAATAACCCCCGCTCAAAAAGACAGTTAGCGTTTATGCTGTGGAAATCGGAGTCTGGGTGTTTTTTTAAAATTTCGTATCCAATCAATCCAGGGCTGCCAAAAGAGGCTCTCCCTCTCCCCGCCCCTGACAGACGACCACAATGCCTGTTTTCTTTGGGGAGAGGGGGCGATAGGCAGCCACCGCGAGCATGGGATGCCCCCTCACCCATCCTCTCCCCAAAGGACATCTTGGGCTTAGCCATTTCCTCGGTGGGGAGAGGGGGGCGCTTTGTGGCCGCGCGCTATGATGAACTTGGAAGACTACCCAACCATTGACACTGCGCGCATCTACAATCTTCCAAAGCCCCACTCAAAGTAAGCGTTGGTGATGCGCGGCTATATAACCCGCTATTTTTGTTAGATGCATCCACAAGTTCGTGCGTCCGTGCCCGGAGCGGGCTAAAGCTCGGGAGTACTTTTTCCTGCCATGCACTCTTTCACCGACTACCTCAGCAGCGGCCATGCGTGGCTGTATGTCCCCGTGGCTATTCTGCTGGGGGCGCTGCATGGGCTGGAGCCGGGACACTCGAAGACGATGATGGCGGCTTTCATCATCGCCATTCGTGGCACGGTGTGGCAGGCGGTGCTGCTGGGGCTTTCGGCGGCGATGTCGCACTCGCTGCTGATCTGGGTGCTGGCGGCGGTGGCGCTGCACTACGGCGGACAGTGGAACGCGGAAACGGTGGAGCCTTACCTGCAACTCGGCTCGGCGGTGCTGATCCTGGTGCTGGCGGTGTGGATGTACCTACGCACGCGCCGTGAAGTGGCGGAAGCGCAGGCGCATGGACATGACCACGGACATTCGCATTCACACGGGCATGCCCACACGCACGAACATGATCACGCCTTTGAGCATGAGATCGCGCTGCCGGCTGGATTTCGGGCACCCGCGCTGGGGGCGCGGCGCACGCATGGGCCGCATGGCGGCATGCTGCTGGATACGGGGCACGGGTGGCTGGAGATCGCGGTGTTTGAGGACGGAGTGCCACCGCGTTTCCGCATCCATCCCTGCACGGCCAGCGGGGCGGCGGTGCCACTGCCGCAGGGCAGTCGCCTGACGCTGGAAACGGCGCGGCTGGATGGCAGCACGCAGTTGTTCAAGTTTGAAGCTGCGGCGGGCTATTGGGAAGCCACTGCCATGCTGCCGGAACCGCATGAATTCATGGCCACGCTGACGCTCGGACACGCGGACCACGCGCACACCTACCGGCTGAAGTTTACCGAAGCCGCGCACGGTCACAGCCACGCGCCCATCGCCGAGGAAGTGCGGCCTGAGGGCGATGTGTACCAGGACGCGCACGAGCGCGCGCATGCCGAGGACATCGCGCGGCGCTTTGGCGACCGCAACGTCACTACGGCGCAGATTGTGATGTTTGGAATCACCGGCGGGCTGATGCCCTGCCCTGCGGCGTTCACCATTTTGTTGGTGTGCCTGCAGTTGAAAAAAGTCGCGCTCGGGTTTGCGATTGTGGGTGCGTTCAGCTTCGGCCTAGCACTGACGATGGTGACGGTGGGGGCTGCTGCGGCCTGGAGTGTGCAGCGTGCGGAGAAACGCTTCAGCGGCTTCGGCGACTGGATGCGCAAGGCTCCGTATGTGTCCTGCGTGCTGCTGACGGTGCTGGCCGTGTATATGGCCTGGGCCGGATGGCACGGGCTGGTGCATGGGCATGCGCATTGAGCGGATGAAGTGAGGCGTGGTCGTATCGCACGAATCGGAGGCGGCAGCGGATTGAAAGGGGGGAACTTTGAGGCGGCAGTGAGCACTGGGACGCAGGATTCTAGGGACGCGCACAGCGCATCCCTACCAGCCCTGCGTGGCGCGGTTGCACTACTTCAGCTTCGCGGCAATCTCCCGGAAGACCTTGGACGAAGCGGACTTCTCCGCATCTTCGAGGGCGATGGGGTGGCCTTCGTCGCCACCTTTGCCGAAGATGTGGGTACGTGTTTGAGAAATCGGGAAACTGCGGGGCGTTGCAGGGAGATCATGACAGGGGGCGGAGACCACACACCACGCAGCTACTGCGGCGGCCCATTTTTCCAATGCGATAGCGGCAGATCCTTGTCCGTGTAGTCACGCTCCCCAGATTTCACCCACGCATCTTGGACAAATATTTTTAACGGCGCAAAACCGAAAGTGCCCGTGACTTGCAGTGCCGGGCCTGATGCTCCAGCAGCCGTGATCGAAATCAGACGCTGCGTGTCCCGCTGCACGCCTCGGATGCTGTTATTCTTGGCATCCTCCGCCGCCACAAAGTCGGTGGCAGTCTGCATGAGCCAATCGTTGATAAAAGTACCGACTATCTTTTCCCATTTTCCGTTTTTCAGGAAGTGGCCATTCATGGGAACCACATTGTCCCTGTGCTCTTCCATGTTCCATTCACGCTGCCAGCGCACAAAGTAAAAAGTCAGTGGTCCTTCGCCAGGGATACTCCAGGCAATGCGCAGGTAGATGGGGTGGAAGCCAGGTTTCTGCGCCTTGTAGATCACGAAATTCCGGTTCCCTCTCGGGTCGTTATCACGATTCACTGACTGGAACACCCCGGCTTTGGCTTTTTCATCTTTCTTCGCTGGCGGGATTTTGTCCGGGGGAGGCCCTTTGCCGCTAAGGTCCCCGGAAAATTTACCCTCCACCCCTTCATCTGTCCGCGTGGATTGGTACTCCAGGCTCAAAGTCACATCCTCGGTCAGATTGAAGATCTCCACCGTCATGGCACTGCTTCCAAAAGCGCTCGAAGCCAGTGAGCCGATGGTGTCGGCGATTTCATAGGCAGCGGTGGCGATGCCGATGGCGGTGACAGGGTCAATCATAAGATGGGAAGGAAAAATACGGATGACTTTTGGCGGCCTACTTCAACGGCTCAACGATGACATAGATGCGGGGGTCGGAGAAAGCCCCTCTCAGAGCCTGTCCGGCAAAAAGCATGAGCTGCTATAAATGGGTGAGAGCCCTGAGGTTGAGATTGATCATGGCAAGATAGACCAAGGACTCGTGATGACGCGGGTTGCGTTCATGATCGCGGTTGAGCCTGCGGCATTT
>CAINGK010000200.1 GCA_903848465.1 uncultured Verrucomicrobiota bacterium | reverse complement strand
GGCATCGCTACGCTCGCCTCACTCCGCAGCCCCCAATGGGGCGTGCATTGCAAGGCTAAAGCCTTTTACAGAACAGACTTTACACCCCCCGTCGTTTTAACGCAGATTTGGCAAAATGTAAGCAAGAAAAGCTCCCTCGCCTTGAGGAAAGGCGACTGCTTACCGGTGGTTGCACCGGTCCTGAAAGCCGCTAGTCTGCGCGCCCTCGAAATTATGTGGAAAGGCCGATTTGCTCAGGAAACCAGCGCTCTCGTTCAGCGCTATGGAGAATCCGTGTCGTTTGACTGGAGGCTCTACCCTCATGACATCGCTGGCTCCATCGCCCATTCCAGAGGACTGCTGAAGGCGGGCATTTTGACCGCTGACGAGCAGCAGCAGATCGAAACGGGCCTGCTGGCGATAAGTCAGGAAATCCATGCGGGAAAATTTGAGTTCAAGGAGTCGCTGGAAGACGTCCACATGAACATCGAGTCGGAGCTGACCCGGCGCATCGGCCCTGCGGGCGCGAAACTCCACACGGCCCGCAGTCGGAATGACCAGGTGGCCACAGACGTGCGCCTCTACTGCCGGGCGGAAATTGACCGTGTCCTTGGGCTCATTTCCGCCATGCAGGCAGCACTCGTCGAATGCGCCGAGCGCGGCGGTGAAACCGTCATGCCCGGCTACACGCACCTGCAGCGCGGCCAACCCGTCCTCTTTGCTCATCACCTGCTGGCCTATGTGGAGATGCTGCTGCGTGACTCTGAACGGCTGCAAGACTGCCGCAAACGACTCAATGTGATGCCACTCGGCTCCGGCGCGCTGGCAGGCAGCACGATCATCCTCGACCGCGAATTCGTAGCGCAGCAGCTCGGATTCGACGCTGTGACGCAAAATTCGATGGATGCGGTCAGCGACCGTGATTTCGTCGCCGAACTGCTCTTCGCCATTTCCCTGCTGGGGGTCCACCTGTCCCGTTTGAGTGAGGACGTGATCCTCTGGGCCAGCGCCGAGTTTGGCTTTGTGACGCTCAGCGATGCTCACACCACGGGCTCGTCCCTGATGCCGCAGAAAAAGAACCCAGATGTCGCCGAACTCACCCGTGGCAAATCCGCGCGCTTGATCGGCAATCTCATGAGTATCCTGACCCTGCTCAAGGGACTGCCGATGACCTACAATCGCGATTTGCAGGAGGACAAGGAGCCGCTCTTCGACTCCATCGACTCCATCGACATCGCGCTGCAAGTGTTCACCGAGATGATCACCGGCATGGACGTGAATCGCGCCAAAACCACCGCTGCCGCGAGCGATCCGATGCTGCTAGCCACCGATCTGGCGGACTACCTGGTGAATCATGGCGTGCCCTTCCGTCAGGCGCATGAAGTGATCGGCAAGCTCGTGGCTTACTCGATTGAGCAGCAACGCGCCTTTGGCGACATGACGCTGGAGGAATTCCAACGCTTCTCAACGGCCTTCGCCGCCGATGTGACGGCCTGCTTGGACCTGGAAACCGCCATGGCAGCGCGCAAGGGTATCGGTGCGCCATCGCCACAGAATGTGAAAGCGCAGTTGGCCCGCTGGCGCAAAGCTTTGACCCCTGAGTGACCGGCATGCAGATCCCGGAATTTGAACTCTACACCCCCGGAGCCGAGCCCGGCTGGCAGCAGACCCGCAGCGAGGTACTGTTTGCCAATCCGCATGTGGGCGTCGAGAAGGCCTATTTTACAACCCCGAGCCGCCAGACCGAAGTGCCGTGGATGGTGGTCAAGCGCAAGGCTGCCGTGGCCATCGCCCCCGTGCTGGAAGACGGCCGTTTCGTGCTGGTACACCAAGAGCGCCTACCGGTGATGCAGACCCTGTGGGAATTTCCCGCCGGTCAGATCGACTCAGAGGTGACGCGTGAGTCCATCATCCACACCATTCAGAATGAACTGCGTGAGGAATGCGGCTGCGCGCTCCATCCTGATCTGGGGACGCTGCAATCCCTGGGCTGGTTTTTTCCTTCGCAAGGTTTTACCGATGAGATCGTTTATCTCTTCACGGCGAAGCCCGTGTGTGTCGTCAGCCGTCCGGAACCGGATGGAAGCGAACACATCAGCGACGTGCGGTTTGTCACTGCGGGAGAACTGCGTGGGATGATTGCTGCCAATGCGATCACCAACGCCCTGACGCTGGCACTCTACGCACGGCTCGCGGCCCAAGGACTGCCGTAGTCCTACGCACCCGCAACACCCCTTCCCCCTCTCATTCCCATGTGGTCCGGCCTTCTTCAAAAAGTCTTCAAAGTTCGCGAAAAAGTCGCCATGAATCTCGGCGGCAAAGGCGATGAGGAAAAACCGTTTCTCGATCACCTCGAAGACCTGCGCAAAATGATCGTGCGCATCGCCGTGACGCTGCTGGTGTCCACGCTCGCCACGTTCTGCTTTTACGACAAGCTGTTCGAGATCATCAAGCTGCCGCTGTGGTGGACTGGCGTGGTCAAGACTGAAGCGGATGTCAAAGGCATGCTGCAAATCCTGACACCGCAGGAAGGTTTCATGATGGTGATGAACCTGGCGCTGATCGCGGCAGTGATATTCGCCTTTCCTTTGCTGCTGTTTTTTGTGCTTCAATTCATTCTGCCAGGCCTGAAACCGGCGGAGAAAAAAGCCATCTTCCCGGCCATCGGCATCGGTGCAGTCTTGTTCCTGATGGGGTCATGTTTTGCCTTCTACGTCGTGCTACCGAAAGCTCTGGAGTTCTTTTACACCTTCAATAGCAGCCTCGGCCTGGTGAATGGCTGGCGGCTGGCTGACTACGTGAAGTTTGCCACGCGCTTCATCCTGCTGTTCGGCGTCGCGTTCGAACTGCCAGTCATCGTCATGGTGCTCGTGAAGCTGGACTTCCTGAATTACAAACTGATGAGCACGACGCGCTCCTATGCGATCGTTGCCATCGCGATTTTCGCGGCAGTTGTGACGCCCACGCCTGATCCGTTCACCATGCTGGTGCTGGCGGGTCCTTTGTATGTGCTCTATGAGACCTGCATCTGGCTGGCTTACTTCATGGAGAAAAAAGACCGTGCGGCATACCCTGAATACTACGCTGACATCGACAAAGATGCGAAAGAACTGGAACAGCCAGGCGCAGATGACTGGGACAACGAGAACTACAATCCGTGGTCGTCCGGTGACGATGAAGCAGATGACAAGGACGACTACCAGGCCCCTGCCGCCAAACCGTCCGCACCGCCACCCGAGGTCGAAAAATCTGACATCGAAGACCTTGGCGAAGACCAAAGCTCGAAGATGCCTGATGAAGATCCGGCAGACCATCCGGCCCATGAAAAGACCCTGGAAGAACTCGCCCGCGAGGATGAGAAACGCTCCAGCGAACCGCCCAAGGAGCCGTAAAATCCGGCTGACTCAGTGATTCCGCATGCAGAGACACAGGCGAACAACCTGTGTCTCTTCAGCGTTCGGGAGCACCTTCACAATCAATCACCAGCAGGCACGGCACCTCAGACCGAATGTCGAGTTTCCGCACGAGCAGGCGCGCCAGATACGCTTTTCCCCATTCGGTTTCACGATCCATGAAGCGCCCCAGCGGGGTGTCCCGCTCCACGCACGCCACGAAATGCGGCTCGCTGCCGGCCGACACCTGGACATCAAAAGTGATGTATTTGGGCCGCAGTTCCGCTGCAATATCCAGCCCATGGTTGGGCCGCAGGCCGACGTGAAACCACGCTGCTTCGGTGGTCGGCTGTTTCAGAAAGTTCGCCAGCGCAGAGGTGTGCGTTTCAAACAGCAACGGCCAATTGATGCGTCGCTTCCTGTCGGCACCGGTTTCGAGACGGATGAGCGCACCATGGGTGCCCGCCGAGGTCACTAGCTTGAACAACGGCACCGGCGCGCCACCCGGCAGCGTCTGCGGCATGCCAGGAATGGGCGAGATCAGCCGCAACTCGGTTTTTTGGCCACCTGCCCCCCCCAAACTGGGCTTCGATTTCAGAGCTGTATTTTCCTGCATCGTGAATGCAAGCGGCCCGTCGCTCTGCGGTATCAGAGCCTGTCCGGCAAATGTGGCAAGAGTTAGAAAATCTGTAAAGTGGGAGGATGGCACGCGACTATCCGACCGACCTGAGTGATGAAGAATGGGAACTGCTCAAAGCTGAACTGTGCGGTGAAGGCCAGCGACGAAAG
>CAINGK010000199.1 GCA_903848465.1 uncultured Verrucomicrobiota bacterium | reverse complement strand
CAAGCCGCGAGGCTTGACACCTCCATTGCGACAAAACAAATGTCGCCGCGCGGTTTTCGACCCAAGCAGCCTTCCGAAATCCAAAACAACAATTCCGTGCGAAAAAAGTGTATAAAGACCAGGGCTATCGCCACACCCATCCTACGGCTGTGCAGCAAGCCTTTCGTAGGTCGGGTGTGTTTGGCGCGCGGTGCTTTCCGATGCTTCATCGCCCTCTCCGCCAAACCGCCCGACTTCGAGGACAGTCGTACGCCATAGTGTTTGCAGCACGCTCATGGACGGGCGGGCTGTCGCCACACCCATCCTACGGCCCTGCGCTTGTGCTGCTGGCTGATTGGGCAAGTTCACCCCGCACCAAAGAATCCACCCAGCTTCCGAATACGCGTCGGGTGCCGCAGCTTGCGCAGGGCTTTGGCTTCGATCTGGCGGATGCGCTCGCGGGTGACTTGGAATTGCTTGCCGACTTCTTCGAGGGTGCGTCCGGCACCGTCGCCGAGGCCAAAGCGCTGCTCCAGCACTTCGCGCTCACGCGGATTGAGCGTGTCGAGGACATCGCGCAGCTTGTCACGCAGCAGGTGCATGGCGGTGAGTTCCATCGGATTGCTCGCCTCCTTGTCTTCGATGAAGTCGCCAAATTCGGTGTCGCCTTCGCTTTCGCCGACTTTGGCCTGCATGGAAACCGTCTGCTGGGAAAGGCGCAGAACGGCGTTCACGCGCTCGACCGGCAGGTGGATTTCCTCGGAGATTTCTTCCGGCGTCGGGTCACGCCCCAGCTCTTGCAGTAACTGCTTATGCACGCGCATGAGCTTGTTGATCGTCTCGATCATGTGGACCGGGATGCGGATGGTGCGCGCCTGATCGGCGATGCTGCGGGTGATGGCCTGACGAATCCACCAGGTGGCGTAGGTGCTGAACTTGTAGCCGCGCTGGTACTCGAACTTTTCCACCGCGCGCATGAGGCCCATGTTGCCTTCCTGGATGAGATCCAGGAAGGAGAGTCCGCGATTGGTGTATTTTTTGGCGATGGAGATGACCAGCCGCAGGTTGGCCTCGATCATCTCAGTCTTTGCCCGCGTGGAGCCTGCCACATGCTTGAGCGTGTCGGTGATGAGCGTGCGGTAATCCGCCGCCGTCATCCACGAATCCTGTTCAAAGGCGCTGACGGCTTCTTTCGCGGCATCGCTGCGGGAGTGCTCCTTGAGATTGCGTTCCAGACTGTCGAGATCGTTCAGTCGCTGCTGCAGCAGGGTGACGAATTCCTCGGTGATCTTGGATTTGAAGTAAAACTTCTCACACAGGCGGAAGAAGGAGGCGCGCAGGGTTTCGAACTCCTCCTGGGTGGCGGCGCGCTTGCGTGGGCCAGCAGTGACGAGTTCGGAGAACGTCTTGCTGGTCTTTTCATGGATCTCACGCGCCTGATCGAGCAGCGGCTTGAGCTTTTTGAAATAGCCCTCGCGTTCATCCGCCTTGCGGTCGCTGACGAGTCGGTCAAAGCGTTCGACGCCGTTGCACAGCGCCTCGGCAAATTGCAGGTAGGCCTGGCCGATGAAGCCGATGGTGTGCAGGCACTGGCGCAGGCTGAGGTCCGCCTTTTCAATGCGCTTGGAGATGTGGATCTCCTGCTCACGGGTGAGCAGCGGCACCTGGCCCATCTGGCGCAGGTACATGCGCACCGGATCATCAAACACGTCCAGCTTGGCGGAGGCCGCATCACGCTCGGCGGTGATGCGCTCACGGGCGGCGGAATGACGTGCCGCGACGCCATCGACCTCGTCTGTGATCTTGATTTCCATCGCCCGCAGTCGCGTGATGAGGGCATCCATCAGGTCCGGGGTGACGAAGCCAGAGGGCAGGGCCTCATTGATGTCGTCCCAGGTCAGGTGGTCCTGCTCGCGGGCGGTGCGGATCAGATCACGCAGCCGTGCCTGGACATCGGGAGAGTGGATGTCGTCGTGCGTGGTGTTGGCAAATTCAGTGATGCTGCCAGCGTGACCGTTTTTCGGCGGACGCCCCCGGCGGCGCTTGAGCAGTTGGCCATCTGGCCCCACTGGCGGTGGGGGCGGCTGTTCCTTCGGCGGATGAATGCGCGGCCTGCCGCGACCCCGCTTGGATGCGGCGTCTGCGCTTTCCGTAGCAATAGGTTCACCTGCCTGGCCGGCGGCGTTGCGAGAATGGGATCCGTTGGGTTCTTTTTTCGAGACGGCCATACTAACAGCGGTTGGGGTCCGAGGACTGCGTCAATCAGGGGGAGAAACTATTCGGGGGTGGTTTCGTACGGTCAAGGCATTCTTTGCGCATCGCAGTGAGTTCCATGACTCGCTCCTGGAGGTGCGCGATCTCTTCTGCCGACAGTCCTGGCTGGCGTTGCTTAGATTGGAGACCCAAGATGAGGTTTTGTAACCGGGCGAGTTCCAGGGAGTAGAGTGCCTGCTTGGCCTCTTCAAGTCCGCCAGCGGGCCGTTGGCTGACCTGAAGCTGGGCAAACGCCGCTTCCTGGTGGCGCTCCAAGCCGGTCATGAAAACAAGCTGGGAAGTCTCCTCCAGGGGATCATGGCGGCTGTGAACCAGCAGGGCCAGTAGCTCCGTGCCGGGCACCTCGCGCAGCATTTCTTCGCAGTCAGACTCGCGCAGCCAGTACATGACTTCGGCATCGCTCAAGGCCATCTGGCAGAGCAGAACGGCGGTCTTATGCTGGGAGGCGAGCAGTTTTTTGGCCTCATCGACCACATTGACGGGAGCGTCACTGGTCTTTTGGGTGCCTTGGCCATTTTTGGCTTCGTTGGCAGCACGTTTGACCATCGCATTGAGCTGATCTTCGGAAATTTCGAGCAGCTTGGCGACTTTGTTGACGGCGGTGATGCGTTGCGCCACGCCGGTGAAGATGCTGATGGCTGTGGCCACTTGCTCTGCCATGCGCACACGTTCCACCATGCTGTCGGATTTGGCGCTGGCTCGCAGGCGGCGGATTTGGTATTCCAGGAAGTCGGCGGCATTGCCCAGCACGGCTTGCAGCGCCTCGGTGCCTTCTTTGCGCAGCAGGGAGTCGGGGTCTTCCCCCTTTGGCAGGGAGGCGACCTTCACCGTCAGACCGATGGGCGAGAGGATTTGAAAGGCGCGCTCAGCCGCCTTGTAGCCTGCATTGTCAGAGTCGTAGCAGAGCACGACTTCGTTGCAGACGCGCTTGAGCAGCTTGGCGTGCAGTTCTGTAAAGGCGGTGCCTTGGCCCGCCACGACATTTTGGAAGCCGGCTTCATAGACCATGATCATGTCGATCTGGCCTTCACAGACGATGGCTTCGCCTGCTTTGGAGATGGCACGCTTGGCGCGGTCAAAGCCGAAGAGCACCTTGCTCTTGCTGAAGAGCGAGGTTTCGGGGGAGTTGAGATATTTGGCGGTTTTAGCCTCAGGATCGAGGACCCGCCCGCTGAAGGCGATCACGTCGCCGTGATCATTGCGGATGGGAAACATGAGCCGGTCGCGAAAGCGCGGGTAGGTGCCACGGCGTCCGGAGTCTTCATCGCTTTGCACAAAAATGCCTGCCTCGACGAGCACGCTCTCGGGGATTTTGGCCTGCGCAGCCCATTCGCGGAAAAAGGCACCGCTGGGTGGGGCGTAGCCCATCTGCCAGTTCTTCGCCACCTCGGCGGTGATGCCGCGTGACTTGAGGTAATCGCGCGCAGGCGCAGCGATTTTATGCTTCATCAGCAGTTGGTGAAACCATTCGGAAATCTCGCGGTGCGCACGCAGCAGTAGGCTGCGGTGTTTGGCTTCCGCTTCCGCGTTGGCATCCCACACCTCCTCCTCGATGCGAATGCCCGCCGCATCGGCCAGACGTTTGACCGCTTCGACGAAGGACAAGCCGTCATGCTCCATGACAAAACGGATCGAAGTGCCGCCCGCTCCACAGCCAAAGCAGTGGTAGGTGTTGCGGGAGGGGCTGACGTTGAAAGACGGCGTTTTCTCGTTATGAAACGGGCACAGTCCCAGGAAATTGGTGCCCGCTTTGCGCAGCTTTACGGAACGCCCCACCAGCGCCACGATGTCTGTGGCGGCAATCACTTGCTGGATGGTTTCTTCGGGGATGCGCGACATGGCAGAGAAGGTGTTGAGCAGGGCCGCGCCCGCAACCGATGATGCGCCCAATGCCTTGGAATCAGACAGCCCAACCAGAATTTCTTACCCTGAACAAGGGGGCGTCAGGGGCGGGCGACTCTGCGGTCAGGTCGTCTTATTTCCTTCTGACCAGCGGATGGCGAAGTAGGCCAGTTCACTGGTCTCGTTCATCGCCAGTTTGGTGCGGATGTTCATCTTGTGAACATCCACCGTTTTGGTGCTGATCTCCATCACCTCCGCGATCTGGCCGGTGGTTTTGCCTTGACCAATGAGGATGAACACTTTGAACTCACGAGTGCTGAGTTCTGAAACGGGGTCCAAGGCCCTAGCGGCAGTGCCGGCGGAAAATGCCTTCAAGATTTCATCGGACATTTCCGCACTGACGGCGATCTCGCCAGCGGCCACGCGGTGCAGGGCCTGCTCCAGTTCTTTCTGCGGCGCGCTCTTCATGAGGTAGCCGCGCGCACCAGCCCTCAGGGCGCGCTGCGCGTACATCTTTTCATCATGCATGGAGATGGCGATCATGGGGAGCTTCGGCCGCAGTTGGCGGATGTCCTTGATCAGCTCCAACCCTGAGCGGTCTGGCAGCGAGATGTCCACCACCAAGACATCCGGGGTGTCCGCGTCCACCTTGCTCACGGCCTCGGCGGCATCCCCTGCCATCCAGGCATAGGCCAGGTCAGGAGAGTTTTCGATGAAAAGGCGCCATCCTTCACGCATCATGGTGTGGTCATCCACGATGGCGATGCGCTTGGTGGCAGGAGGTGGTGTGGGTGTCATGAGCACAAGGTTTCGGGGAGTTTGTAAGCCAAGCAACAATCAGGGAATCTTTGATGGAATCCGCACAATCGCAATCTGGAAATCCCGCGTTCCACTTTCAACGGTGCGTTCCAGCGTGGCGGAGAGCATGCGTAGCCGCTGGCTCATGAGATGCAGACCCATGCCGTGACCGTTTTCCCCGGTGGGTTCGGAGAAGGCAGCACCATCGTGAATGACGCTTAGCACGACGTGGGTGTCTTCCATCCGCACGGTGATGTTGAGGATACCCGGCATGGAATGCTTGCAGGAGTTGACCACGAGCTCCTGCGCAATGCGGAACAGCAGCTCCTGGGCGCTGCCGGTTAGGCTGGCACTCACCTCGGAATAGTCCAGGGTGCAGCGGACTTGGTATGATTTTTCCGCAAACCGCAGCACGTTCTCCAGCGCGTCTTTTAATCCATGATTTTCGATGCCTACGGGTGCCAGCCCCCATGCCATGCCGCGTGCGATGACCGTTGACTCTGAAAGTTCTTCCGCCACCTGCCCGGCCAGGGTGGCGATCCTGCCTTCGTCGGCCTGAAACATTCCCTGCATGACGGCGGCCTTCATTTTGGTCGCTGAGAGTCTTTGACAGAGGTCGTCGTGTA
Source organism: uncultured Verrucomicrobiota bacterium (assembly GCA_903848465.1). Lineage (GTDB taxonomy): Bacteria > Verrucomicrobiota > Verrucomicrobiia > Verrucomicrobiales > Verrucomicrobiaceae > Prosthecobacter. The sequence goes on along the minus strand of CAINGK010000199.1, from coordinate 21,822 downwards.
GGTCTCTGCCGATCTTTCGGCGTTCCATCTCGGCGGCTTCGAGCACCATGTTTTCTGCCGCTCGAAGTTTGGCCATCGCGCCAGCAAATTCCTGGGAGATCAAGGTGAGTTCATCCTTGCCCTGAAGCACCTCTGGTACGTTGGGTGTGGTGGTAGCCTCCCGCAGGATATGCACCAGACGCTGGACCCTGCGGGTGACCAACTCATCCAGGGCGAACCACAGCAGGAGGCAGGACGCCAGCAGCACCGCCGCCTGGCGCAGCGATTCAAACCAGGCGTCCTTGTTCACTTGTTCCAGTGCCATCGTGGCATCATAGCGGATCAGCACTGCTGCCCGGCTGGTGTTTTCATAAGTCTCAAGAAATGGGAACATCACGATCAGCTTTCTTTTGGCGCTGTCCCATTCAACCGCTGGCTTCATGGTGGTGAGCACATCCGCATGCCGCCGCCATTCCTCCGCCAGCGGTGTTTGCTGGACATTCGTTTGGTGCCACTGCATGCGGGTGGCGCAGGTGACGACACCCTCCTTGTTGCATACGAGGCCTATGTCCACATCCGGGGAAAGCGAGACATAGGCCATCTCGAGCTCTGCCGCACGCTCCTGCTGCCTGCGGGTCAGGTGCTGTAGCAGGCCCGCCAGGCGGCTGCCGGTGTCAGCCGCCTCCTGGCTCATGCGTGCATACTGACGCTCCTGTAGCCAGTGCTGGTTCCGCCAGTTGTTGAACTGGATCATCAGCAGGCCAAACAGCCACACGCTTAAAGTGATCCGGCTTTGGATGGAGTGCAAAAATTTCAACGGAATGCCTCCTTGCTGAAGCTAAGATTGATCCATTCATCAGTGGCCGGTCGGGTGCGGATGACACCGTTGCGGAGCAGTTGTTCCTCCACTTGCTGCGAGATTTGCGGGAGCTGTTTCAGCACCTCGGCACCTTCGGTTTTCTGTAGCGGACGCAACCGGCCAAGGCAGGCCGCCAGATCTTTGGGGTCCACACGTTCACGCCGTGCCACTGCCTCCATTCCTGGGAAAGAGTTTCCAATCCCTATTTTTCCCGCCATGTCCGCCTGAGCTTTGAGCAGAAAGACCAGTTCTTCACGGGACTCCGCGCATGCCCGTTCGGAGGCCACCAGCAAATGGGTGATCGGCACCTTGAGCTGGCTGGAATCATACAGACAGTGCATGTCGCCATGGGAGAGCTTGGTGAGCCACGGCTCGGTGACCACCACGGCATCTACCAACCCATTTTGCAGGGCCAGGTCCATCTCCGATTGGAACATAGGCACCGACTCGGTGTCTGCCTGAGTCAGGCCCGCACGTTCCAGCGCATTGATCAGCAGATAGCTTCCGGCGCCGCGCTCCACCGCCACGCGTTTGCCTTTGAGATCCACCAGGCTCTGAATGCCTGCATGCGCCAGGAGCGCATCTGCCCCGGCCGACTGGCTTAGCGCCATGAGCACTTTCAGTTTTTGCCCTGCTTCCCGCATGCGTACGACGTTGTCCAGCGTCACCACCGCCACGTCCGCCGCGCCGCTCCCAAATGCCCGTACGACTGCGGATGCCGAGGGAATCTCGATGACTTGAAAGCGCCTAGGGGGCAGGGCTGCTAGGTCACACGCTACCAGCAGGGCTTCACCGGCTGGACATATTCCTGGCACGACGCGCAGAGGTTTTTTTCCTTCGGATATGGAAAAAATGCGGCCACGAGCAGCAGCACCGCACAGAGCGGGGCCAGGAGCCGTTGCAGCAGGGGCTTGAAATAATTCATTCGATGATCATGCAATAAATAGGCCTGCAATGTCCACCTTTGCCTGCGCCGGAGTGCTTCTTTGTGATTTCTTTTTCTGGCCTAGAACTGAGCAACCGCTAAGCTAATGCGCATGACCGCAGTTTCCCACGCCATTTCGCGCCGTCACTTCCTGACCACCAGCGCCGCAGCACTTGGTTTTCCCACCATCATTCCCGCGACGGCCCTGGGCAAAGGGGGGCGTCCTGCCCCTTCGGAGCGCATCACCGTCGGGGCCATCGGCTGGGGGACGATTGCGGGAGACTGGACGCCGTCCTTTCTCAACAACGACAAATGCCAGGTCATCGCCGTGGCTGATCCGATGAAAGAATACGGCCACTACGGTTACGACGGCAAACGGACCGGCGGGCGTGAGGCGGGAAAGAAGATCATTGATGCCCACTATTCGCAGGCGGCCAACAAGCCGGTGAAGGCCTGCGCCGCCTATGCTGATTTCCGTGAAATGATGGAGAAGGAAGACCTGGATGCCGTGCAAGTGTCCACGCCTGACCACTGGCATGCCTACCTGGCTATCTATGCCGCCCGCAAAGGCAAGCACATCTACGGCCAGAAGCCGCTGGCACTCACCATCGCGGAAGGCCGCCGCATGAGCGATGCAGTGGCCAAGGCTGGCGTGACCTGGCAGACTGGCAGCCAGCAGCGCAGTGACCAGTATTTCCGCCTTGCTTGCGAGATGACGCAGAATGGCCGCATCGGCAAACTCAAGCGTGTGCGCGTCGGCCTGCCCGGTGGCCACACCAACTGGAATGGCATGGCCGACCAGATCAATCCCGCGCCACTGCCGCCCGACTTCGACTACGAGATGTGGCTCGGCCCGGCGGAGCACATGGACTATCGCCCAGCGCTGCTGCCGCTCAACTGGCGGCACAATTTCAATTTCTCTGGCGGCATGATCACGGACTTCGGTGCGCACCACATCGACATCGCCCAATGGGGCATGGGCACGCAGCTCAGCGGCCCCGTCGAGCTGCGCAATGTCTCTGGCACGCTGGACAAGACGGCGCTCTACAACACAGCCTCCGAGTTCTCCTTTGAGTGCGTGTATGAAAACGGCCTCGTCATGCACGTCGCCAGTCCGACGCATAAACTCATGCCTGAGGTGGAAGCCGCACTGGCCACACCGAATGCCAAGAAGCCCTTCGATCACGTTGGCGTGATGTTTGAAGGCGATGACGGCAAGTGGATCTATGTGAACCGTGGCAAGATCACCGCCAGCAGCCCGGAAATCCTGCGTGACAAGACCCGCCCTGAGGAAATCCATCTCTACGACAGCAAGGACCACACGGACAACTTCCTCTCCTGCATCTACGACGGTAAGCCGACAGCTACGCCCATTGAAGTCTCGCACCGCAGCATCACCATCGCGCATCTGGCCAACATTGCCCTGCGTAGTGGTAGTACGGGCTTGAAGTGGGACCCGAAGTCGGAAACCATCGCCGACAACACCGCTGCCACCCAATTGCTCTCCAAGGAATGGCGCAAGCCGTGGGCTTTGATTCAGCGTTTTTCGCTTCCTGTCTTTCAAATTCATCGCATGCCCCAACACTCTCTGAAATCGAACTGGTGCGGTGCCATCTGGGTGGTCCTCTTGGCGCTGGGCGCTGTCTTTCCAGTGGGCCTTTCAGCCCAGCAGGATACGATCAACATTGGTACGCTCAAGCCGTTGGAGACCTTGCCTTCTCTTGGGCCTGGAGCCATTGCCATCCCCAAGCCAGAAATCCAGGTGCCAGCACCAGCCGCGCCAGCGGTACCTGCAGCTCCACCACCGGCTGCGCCGCCGCCGCTGCCAACGAATTCTGCACTCACCAACAGCGGACCGATTGCCCAGGCTTACCTCTACATTGAGCCGTATCAGACGCGCGTGGAAGTGCTCTTTGATGTGGCATCCATGTTGGCATGGTTGACGCCTGATGTGCCAGCCCCTGAATCGCTCACGCCGGAACAGCAAAAGAAGATCGTGGAAGTCGTGCTGTCGCATGCGTTTGACTGGTGTGCCCTGAGCGCTGGCGACCAGACGCTCTCTGTGCCGCAGCCGTTGGTGGCGGTGATCAAGGGGGTGCCGGGGAACACGCAGCCTTTGAAAGAGGACGATGCGGTAGCCCTCAACCAAGCCATGGTCGGCATAATGTGGGAGTTTGCCACCCCGCCGGGACCCGATGAACTGAAAGTTACCTGGAGTGGTTGGATCAAAGGGGTCACGAAGCTGCCGGTGCGCGTCTTTTTTGGCCCCCAAAGCGAAATCGGAGAAATACACGCCGCCGCTAAAACCTTTCGCTGGCGCAATCTGGGCCGCATGACGCGCCCCGCACCGCTGGCACCCGTGCCGCAGTTGGAATTTATGGAGCCTCTGCCGCTGCCAGTCGGGGGCATTATTTGGCTCATCGCAGGTCTCGTCTTTTACATCTACCTCAAGGTGAAAGACCACAAGCTCCCTGGTGGCAGCCTGCCGTATGTGGCTGCTTGGCTGCTGGGAGCTGTGCTGATGAGCCGGTTGTTCGTTCTGCCGGTTGAAATCGGGGGCTCCACTCCGGCGGTCACCGAGGTGGCCGAGGCACAGAAAATCGTCTCCCCGCTGCTGCGCAATGTGTATCGCGCCTTTGATCATCATGGCGAATCAGACGTGTATGACGTGCTGGCCCGCAGCGTGAATGGCGAACTGCTGCGCAAACTCTATCTGGAAACCATTCAGGCACTTACCCTGGATGGCCGTGAAGGCACCCGCGTCACCATCGCCGAATTTTCCGCCACCGTGGACAAAGTGGCCCCCAACCCCAAGGGCGCAGGCTTTGTGGCAGATTGCAACTGGATGGCCCGTGGCATCGTCGGCCACTGGGGCCACAGCCATCCCCGCGTGAACATCTACAACGCCCGCCTCACCATCACGCCGGTGAAAGGCGAATGGAAGCTCACCGGGCTGGAAGTACAGGAAGTGCGGCGGCTGTAGCGGAACTGCTCACTGGCGGAGATTCACGGCGGCGATGATACCGATCAGGATGATGAGCAGCAGCACTAGCAGCACTTTCACAACGATGGAGGTTTTGCGTTTCACATGCGGTGTAGCCGCTATGATCCGTTGATACTCCGGCGTCATGACGAACTTGCCCTGTTGTCCCAAGATCTTCACTAGGATGTAGATGTTGATCAGCGTGCCAACCGGGAAACCAATGAGACCAATGCTGGAAAGGATGACGGTGGGGATGCGTGCCCAACTCTGCAATCTGCGCAGGCCATAAGCCACCACGCCCTGGCCGACACCGATGGCCAATAACACGACGCCAATAAGTATTGAGACCCACGTAGCATCTCTTCCTGAGCTGATGCCCAATATGATACACATCAAGCCGTAGAGAACTACTATGAATGCGCCAAGGTAATACAGGAGGCCCACCGACTTGATCGTCGCCTCCGTATTGATGTGCTCTTGGCGTGTGAGTTCATCCAGGGAGGTGGACTGAAGCACCTGAGACTGTGGGGCTGCGTAGGGATTGAGTTCCATTTCCATGGCTTCGTTTTGCGACATCTCGCTAAAAGAGTCAATCATCTTATGCCGCCTCCCGACACAAGCGGCGCTTTCGTGGCGTACATGCCCCATGCGTTACCTGCTTTTCATTCTCGCTGTCCCCGCTTTGGGTGCCGATCTTCCCCCCGATAAGGGCAGCAGCATTCCTGAGAGTGGCAAGCGGCCTGTCGTCATTACGGGCAAGTCGTCCCTTGCTCTGCCGAAGCACGATTTACCTGACGGCTACCAGCTTGAAGTCGCCGCCGCTGCTCCGCTCGTCACGCATCCCATCATGGGCTGCCTCGATGACAAGGGCCGCCTCTTCGTCGGCGATGCCGTGGGCGTGAACTGGAACAAGCCCCAGCTTGAAGCGAATCCGCCGAACCGCGTCCTCATGCTCGAAGACACCGACAAGGACGGCAGCTTCGACAAGAGCACCGTCTTTGCCGACAAAATGACCTTCCCTCAAGGTGCCTGCTGGCTCAACGGTAGCCTCTACGTCGGCTCACCGCCCGGCATCTGGAAGCTCACGGACACCGACAACGACGGCGTCGCCGACCAGCGCGAGATGATCGTCGGCGGCTTCGACTACACCGGCAACGCCGCCGACATCCACGGCCCCTTCCTGCACCCCAATGGCCGCCTCTACTGGTGCCATGGCCGCAAAGGCCACAAGGTCGTGCAGAAAGACGGCACCCTGGTCGATGAATCACTCGCCTGCGGTATCTGGAGCTGTAAACCCGACGGCACCGACATCGCCTGGCACTCCCTCGGCTGCGGCGACAACCCCGTCGAAGTCGATTTCACTCGTGATGGCGACATCATCGGCGTGCAGAACCTCTACTACACCCAGCCGCGCGGAGACACCATCATCCACTGGCTCTACGGCGGCATCTATGAACGCAGCGACCAGCTCAAGGCCATCGCCCATCTCCCCCGCACTCTCGAAACCATGCCCGTCATGTACAACTTCGGCCACGTCGCCGTCAGCGGCTGCTGCTTCTGGAAGAACTACGTGAGCGCGGACCACGGGAGCGCGGACACTCCTGTCCGCACTCCGGGCGCGAAGAACGAAGGGAGCGCGGACACTCCTGTCCGCACTCAGGCCGCACAACAGTTCATGGTCACCCACTTCAACACTCAGCGCCTCGTCCGCATGGAGCTCACCCCCAGCGGCAGCACCTACAAAGCCGTCGAAAACGAATTCCTCCGCCTCCACAATCCCGACATCCATCTCACCGACGTCATGGAAGACCCCAGCGACGGCTCCCTCCTCCTCCTCGACACCGGCGGCTGGTTCCGCATCGGCTGCCCCTCCAGCCTCATGGCCAAGTCAGATTTCTTGGGCGCGGTCTATCGGATTCGCAAAACTAAGGCAAAGATGATCCAAGATCCTTATGGCTTGGGGATCGATTGGGAAAAGCAAACTCCAGAGCAACTTGTTGCGTTATTGAATGATGCTCGTCCATGTGTCGCTGAGAAGGTGCAGCGAGGCTTCGGCTGGACAATAGCCCGCGCTGGAGAGACGCTGCTCAATCAATTTAAAGGTTTCGACGAGGATGCCAAAATTCGCACGTTGTGGGCAGTTGCCTCATCTGGTGCGGCACGTGGCAAAGTGGCCGTTTATGAGCAGGCTGTGCTCAATAATGAGGAGCCTGTTATTCAAAAGACAGCCATCAATGCTATCAAGACTCGTATTCCGAATTGTGATCCAGAGGAGACCAGAAGAGTCGGCTACGAAATCCAGTTTGTTCTGGATTCATTGCTACAGGGGAAAGCGCATACTTCGATCATCGTTCCTCTATGCGACGCAATTTCCGCCGGTTCCTTTCTCAAGAGTGACCTAACCTTGCGGAAGTCGATGCTCAAACTTATGGCAAGTGAGCGGATTGATGCATCGGCTGAGCATGCTCTGATCTTTGCATTGCGCACCATGCATTTCGTCGATTCGAAGGTGTTGCAAACGGTCCAGGGCACAATTGCCTCACGCCGCGCATTGATGGCGTTTGTATCTGAAGCCCCAGACGATCTGAAAGTGCTGGCCGACTTTGCCGCCAAGAGAATCGATTCTGCTGATGAAAATCTTGCCCGAGCCGCTTTGCATTACTTGTCGGAATATCCCAATGCTGACAGTGCCGTTGTTCAGCAGCTCAACGGCTGGCTTGTTGAAAGAGAACCTATTAATCGCTATCGCCTAAATGGGCTCATTGGCTCCTGCTCCGCTCTCATCGGCAAGCCCGAGATCCAGAAAATCATCTCCAAGATGCTCGATCACCCATCGGGAGACGTGCGTGCGGCAGCATTGACCGTCCTAGCCACCCAGACCGCCGGAGCCACCAACGATGCCTGGTTCCCCGCTCTCGACAAATTCCTCGCCGAATCCCCAACACCCCAGGTCTTCGACGCCATCAAAAAGCTCAAAACCCCGCACTTCGACGCCGCGCTTCAAGCCATCGCCAACGACACCAAGCGTCCGCTTGCCATTCGCCTCAAAGCCCTCGACTCAGCCAAATCCGTCAAACTCACCGGCGAAACCTTCACCATGGTCAAAGGCGTTCTCGCCGATATAGCCTCTTCCTCTGCCGCGAAGATTCAGGCGGCAGGCATGATCGCCAGCGCGCCCCTGGCAAAGCCGCAACTCCTCGAACTCGCACCGCTCTTTGCCACTCTTGGCCCCGTCGAACTCAAGTCGCTGCTTGGCATCGTGCGCAAATCCAAGGAGCCCGAAGTGGGGCGTACATTCGCCACCGAGATCGCAAAGAATCCTATCATCGCCAGCCAGCAGGAAAGCCTGTACCGCACTGCGTTCAGCGATCTGCCGCCTGACATTTTTGAAACCGTCATCCTGCCCGCCTACAACACCGCCGTCGCCGCCTCAGAGGCCAAAAAGCGCCAGCTCGGACCCCTGGCTGATAAAGTCATCGCCAGCGGCAACGCCGTGAATGGAAAGAAGAATTTCGAAATGGGCAAAGGCACCTGCATCGCCTGCCATAAGATCGGCTCCGCCGGTCGTCCCATTGGCCCCGATCTCTCCCACATCGGCGCCATCCGCACTGAGCGCGACCTCCTCGAAAGCATCCTCTTCCCCAGCAACACCCTCGCCCGCGACTACGAAGCCCATGTCATCGAAACTAGCGACGGTCAGCAAACTTTAGGCGTCATCAAATCCCACACCGCCGAAGGCCTCCTCGTCATCGACATCGCCGGCCAGGAAAAAAACATCGCGCATCAAACCATCGCCGGAGACACGATCTTGCCGATCAGCCTCATGCCCCAGGGCCTCGATCAAACCATGCCCGAAGCCGAACTACTCGACCTCGTGGCGTGGCTGCGCAGCCTCAAATAGCACGACCAACCCAGCGTGGAGTGGTCCGCACATTCCATGTGCGGTCTGGCGTCAGTTAGCAATGAGATCCAATTCATGTATGCACGTTTCGCGTGGCTCCCAGTATAGCTCGGAGTTAACCCAGCAAGTCTGAGTTAAGCTCCCTCGATGGCGGAGCCATCCCAGCCTGTAGCGAGGGGTTGAGCGAAGCGACACCCCTCGTTACAGATCAACGTCACACCGCCATACTCAGGCATCGCGTAGCGATGCCAGCGCGAGCTGCCCACTGCTGGCCACCCGCCAGTGTCTCGGCACGGAGTGGTGTCACTTCAAAGCTGCACAGAGAAAAACGCAAGTGCTGGCATCGCTACGCGATGCGTGGGGCGTGAGGAAACCTATCCCCGTTATCGAGGGGTGTCGCTTCGCTCAACCCCTCGCTACCCGCTTGGATGGCTCCGCCATCCACCCCAAGGCGTCAGCGCACCAACCAAGTGCGATGGTCACTCCTGACCGTCGATCAGCGCGCCCTTCTCTCCTCAGCTCTCAAGTGCCATGCCTCAAAGTAAGATGGGTGTGGCGACAGCCCGCCCGTCTGTCAGCGTGTGAAGACTCCGCATCGTTCGGGGCCTCCCAGAGTCAGGCGGTTTGGCGGAGTGGGTGGTGGGATGATGAGGAAGCTCAGAGCGCCAAACACGCCTAACCTCCGTCAAGCAGCGCGTCGTCGTAAGATGGGTGTGGCGACAGCCCGCCCGTCCCAACTACTCCGCCAGCAGCATCCGCTTCGCCGCCTGCAGGTGCTTCTTCTGTTCCGGTGGCATTTCGGGATATTTCAGCTTCATGCTCTGCATCTCCGCCAGGATCGCCGCGCTGACGATGAGGCGCATGTTTTTCTTGTCATCCGCTGGGATGACATACCAGGGGCAGTCTTCGGTGGCGGTGGAGCCGATGGCATCTTCATAGGCGGCCATGTACTCTTTCCAGTGGCCGCGCTCTTCCACATCGCCTTCTTCAAATTTCCAGTTTTTGCTGGGCGTGTTGATGCGGCCGAGGAAACGTTTCTTCTGCTCGCTCTTGGAGACGTTGAGGAAAAACTTGAGAATCAGGATGCCGTTGCGGTGGCAGTAGGCTTCAAAGTTGCGGATGTCTTTGAGGCGGTCGGCGAAGAGTTTATCGATGTCCTTCGTCGTGTGCGCAGGCAGGCGCTGCACCTTGGTCACGATCTCGGGATGCACGCGGCAGATGAGCACCTCCTCATAATAGCTGCGGTTGAAAATGCCGATGCGTCCGCGCGCGGGCATCGCACGCGTGTGGCGCCACATGAAATCATGGTCCAGTTCCGCCGATGTGGGCCGCTTGAAGGCATGCACCTCCACGCCCTGCGTGTTCACCCCGCTCATCACGTGCTTGATGGTGCTGTCCTTCCCGGCGGCGTCCATCGCCTGAAAAACGAGAAGCAGCCCCTGCCGGTCCTGCGCGTACATCTTCTGCTGCAAGTCGTCGATCTCCGTGCGAAACTCGGCGATGAGGGACTCATAATGGGCGTCGTCTTTGTAGAGGTCCTTCACCTTGGTCTTCGCCTTCTTGATGCGAAACTGTTTGCCAGCGGACACGCGGAAATCGTCGAGATCGAGTTTGAGTTTCATTTGGGGAAAATTTGAAGGCCAACGGGTCGGGGAGATTGACGTGAAGGTCAAGAGGTCAAGGCTTCAGGATGGGCTACGCAAACTGGCGCTGGCCCGCTGCACAATTAGCGCTCTTTCAATGCCAAACCATGCAGAGAGCCTCCCGCCTATCTGTGGATAGTGCCTGCGTGATGAACGCGCCTCACGATTCCCTCAACTGCACCCACTGTGGCTCGCCGGTACCGGCGGGGCGTGATGATGGGTTTTGCTGCGCTGGCTGCAGCTATGTGCATGATCTCCTGCATCAGCAGGGCTTGGATCATTTCTACGACCTCAAAGGCGGGGCGGCGCTGCCGCCGGTGGCCCCCCAGGCCTTGCGCGAGCGGGATTATCAGTGGCTGAGCGCGCTGCAAACGGCAGCCGATGGCACTGGGGAAGGGGATGCGGTGGAACTGCGGCTGGCCATCCAGGGCTTGTCCTGCGTGGGCTGCGTCTGGCTCATTGAGCGGCTGTTTGCGCGGCATGCAGGCGCGCTGCGTGTCTCAGTGGATGTGGTGCATGGCGAGATGCGTCTGACGTGGCAGCGGGGTTTGTTTGATGCCGTCGCGGTGGCGCGTGATCTGCAAAGCTTTGGTTACCTGCTCGGTCCGCCACGGCAGGGTGGCGAGCAGAAGGAATCTTCCGGCCTGGAGCGCCGCATGGGCGTGTGCGGGGCCTTTGCCATGAATGCGATGGCGTTTTCTCTGCCCGCGTATTTTGGCATGCCGCGAGACTTTGCCTTTGCGCACTGGTTTGAACTCATCGCGGCATTTTCCGCCACACTGGCCATGGCAGTCGGCGGCAGCTATTTTATCGAGCGTTCCTGGCGCAGCCTGCGTGCGGGCGTGCTGCACATTGACACTCCCATCGCGCTGGGCGTGACGGCAGCGTATGTGGGATCGATCGGCGGCTGGATCGCCGGAGTGGATGGGCTGCGGTACTTCGACTTCGTAGCGATCTTCATCTTTTTGATGCTGGCCGGACGCTGGGCGCAGCAGGCGGCAGTGGAGCGCAATCGCCGCCGCTTGATGCGTGACACCTCCATCCCAGATGCGGTGAGCGTGCTCAATGAAGCAGGCCTGGAGGAGATGCAGCCGGTGGCGAATTTGCAGAGCGGGATGCAATTCGTCGTCAAGCCAGGGCAGACGGTGCCCGTGGCGGCCCAACTGATCAGCCTGGATGCGTCGGTGAGCTTGGAGTGGATCAATGGCGAGAGCGAAGCCCAATCACGCGAAGAAGGGCAGTTGCTGCCTTCGGGGGCGCTCAATATCGGCACGCAGGCGGTGCTCGTGGAAGCCGTGGAGACCTGGGAAGATTCTACCCTGCGGCGTCTGCTGGATGCGCGGCGTGAGGCGGAGTTCCGGGATCTGCGGCTGGAGCAACTGCTGCGCGTGTATTTGGCCGTCGTCGTGGTCGTGGGCATCGGCGGGGCCGTTTGGTGGTGGAGTCACGGCTATGGTGTGGTGCAGGCGCTGCAGGTGATGATTTCGATCTTCGTGGTGTCCTGCCCCTGCGCTCTGGGCGTGGCAGTGCCGCTGGCGGAGGAGATGGCGGCATCACGCGCGGAGAAGCTGGGTGTGTTTGTGCGCACGCTGGGCCTGTGGAAGCGGCTGATGCGAGTGAAGCGCGTGGTGTTTGATAAAACCGGTACACTCACGCTGGAAAATCCCGTGCTGGAAAATCCCGCTGCACTGCAAGCTCTGGATGTGGAAGCGCGTGCGGCACTGCGGCACCTCGTGACTGGCAATCTGCACCCGGTGAGCCGCAGTTTGTTCGATGCGGTGGCGTTTGAAGCTGCGGCCAAACCGATGGCAGGGACGGTGAAGGAAACCGTTGGGCATGGCTTGGCGTTCAAGGATGCAAGCGGTCACGAATGGTGCCTCGGCAGACCGGCGGCGGTCAGCACCGGGGATGCGGTGCTGACGCGTGATGGCGTGGTGCGTGCGGTGTTTCGCTTCCGTGATGAACTGCGCGCTGAGTCGGTGCAGGAGGTGCGGCGGCTCCGGGCGCGGCAGATCGAAGTCTGCGTGCTCAGCGGCGACCGTGCGCGCAAGGTGGCGGACATCGCCCACAAACTGGAACTCCCGGAATCCTGCTGGCAGGCTGAGCTGACGCCGGAAGCCAAAGCCGCCTGGCTGCGGGAGCGAAACCATGATGACACCCTCTACGTGGGCGATGGCGCGAACGATAGCCTGGCCTTTGATGCCGCCCTGTGTGCTGGCAGTCCAGTGACCGGGCGCAGCTTCCTTGAGCAGAAGGCCGACTTCTTCTTCCTGGGCCACAGCCTGCGCTTTGTGACCGGATTATTGACCGTCGCGCAACTGCACCGGCGTGCGACCCGCCGCGTGTTTGCCTTTTCCGTGATCTACAACATCGCCACGGCGGTAGCGGGACTCACGGGGTACCTGAGTCCGCTGGTAGCGGCGGTGCTGATGCCGCTGAGTTCGCTATGCACGCTGTCGCTTGTGGCGTGGACGTTCAGGAGATCGGCACCAGCCGTGGTGAAGCAAGCGCCCGCTCTATCCAGCGTGGCTGCGGTGCCGTTGAATGCCTGAGCCGTAACCATGCAAAAGGGCACAAAAGAGCGTGACAGCGTTTTGGAGTGCTCCAGTCCTCTGGAGCTTTCCGTGGGCCAGAGGACGTGCGAAAGCGCCGGAGGACCGGCGCAGTCCAAGGACGCTGTCGCGAACCTTCACCCACTGGTGAGTTTGAGCCTGCATCGTGCAAAGACCTCGGCTGCATGGTCGCGCCTGTGTAACGTGGGCACAAAAAAGGGCGGGGATGAACCCGCCCTTTAAAAGTTTCTTTTCCCTGAGCCGAATTAAGCAGAGACAGGGGACTCTGGAGCGCCGGGTGCTTTCGGCAGGGTGAAGCGATAGCGGATCTTGCCACGCTTGGCTGCGGCACGGGCTTTGCGCTTGGTGCGTTCTTTTGGATTCTCGTGCGCACGCAGGCGGCGGACTTCTTCGAGGATGCCATCCATTTCGAGGCGGGTCTTGAGGCGTTTGAGAGCGCGGTCAACGGGCTCGCCTTTGCGGATCTGAATTTCGGTCATAAACGGGTCTGAGTGGTTTGGGAAAAGGGGCGTGAAAATAGGGGAATGAGAGCGGGCGTCAACTGGAATATGACCTCAAGCGACGAGAGTCTGCTCCCGGTCCGGTCCGATGCCGACGAGGCTGACGCGTGCTCCGGTCAGTTCTTCGAGGCGTTTGAGGTAGGCTTTGGCCAGGTCCGGGAGGTCGGCGAACTTCCTGATGCCGCTGAGATCCTGCTTCCAGCCCTGGTGGGTTTCGTAAACAGGGACGCAGGCGGCCACATCGGCGGCGGTGCTCGGCGGATAGTGGATGGTCTTGCCGCGCAGGGTGTAGGCGGTGCAGATCTGGATGGTGTCCAGGCCGTCCAGCCCATCGAGGTTGGTGATGGCGAGTTCATCCGCACCATTGATCATGACGGCGTAGCGCACGAGGACGGAGTCCAGCCAGCCGCAGCGGCGGGCACGGCCGGTGGTGGCACCGAATTCGCGGCCCATGTTGTGCAGCATGTCGCCGATGGCGTCGTTCTCAGTGACGAAGGGGCCGCTGCCGACGCGGGTGGTGTAGGCTTTGCCCACGGCCACGACCTTGTCGATCATGCGCGGCGGCACACCGGAGCCGGTGCAGGCACCGCCGGAGGTGGTGTTCGACGAGGTGACGAAAGGATAGGTGCCGTGGTCGATGTCGAGGTAGGTGCCCTGCGCGCCTTCAAACAGCAGGCTTTTGCCGGCTTTGATCGCCTCGTGCAGATACACCGTGGTGTTGGTGATGTGCGGAGCCAGTGTTTTGGCGGCTTCGAGCATCTCCTTCACGGTTTCTTCGACGGGGACGAGTTCGACGCCGAGTTCGGCGAAAGTGGCGTTGTGGCGCGCCAGGCGGTCACGCAGCTCTTCCTCGAAGATTTCCGGCTGCGTCATCAAAATGGTGCGCAGGCCGTCGCGTTCGACTTTGTCGGCGTAGGCCGGGCCGATGCCGCGTCCGGTGGTGCCGATTTTTTTGTCGCCACGTTTGGCTTCGCGCACCTTGTCCAGGCCGCGATGGTAGGGCATCACGAGGTGGGCGGTTTCACTGATGAGCAGATTTTCCGGGGTGATGGTGACGCCTTGGCCACGCAGTTTGGCCATTTCTGCGAGCAGACCGGTGGGGTCCATGACGACGCCGTTGCCGATGACGCAGATTTTGTCCTTCCAGAGGATGCCGGACGGGATCAGGTGCAGGATGTACTTGGTGCCGTTGCTGATGACGGTGTGGCCAGCATTGTTACCACCGGCTGCACGGACGACGACGTCGGTGTTCTCAGTGAGATAATCAACGATTTTACCTTTTCCTTCATCGCCCCACTGGGCACCGACAATGATTGTATTAGACATGGATTCTTTTCTTGAAATGGCGGCATGAGGAAGCCGCAGGGGGTGGGTTCATGACGCGCAAGTCATCCCTTGGCAGCCAGAAGGACCGCTGGAGTGCTCCGAACGGGAGCCGGGATCGCGCGCTTCAATTGTGACAGTCTAGGCTCCCATTTGCGTGGCGAAATAAACAGCAGCGCCGCAGGCCGCAATGCCTGCGACCCCGAGCAGTATAAGCAGGGCACCGCCAGGATTTTTTTCCTTCACCTTCGGACCAAAGCCCGTGCGCAGTTTGCCATTGTAAGGCTGGCTGCCATAGCCGCCGGAAGAGGTGGAGATCGTTGCGGTCGGGGCGGAATAGGCGTCTTCTTCAGCATCGCCATGGAACACGCAGTTCACATTGCCGAGCTGAAAGGCAGCGCCCGAGGCGAGATTGACGGTTTCAACGCGGGAACCACCCACTTTGGTGCCGTTGGTGGAGCCGAGGTCGGTGAGCGTCCAGCTACTGCCGTCGAATGCAAACTCACCATGGTGACTGGACACGGAGTCTTCAGCGATGATGAGCTGGTTGTCATCAGCTCGACCCACGGACATGCGTTCGGCGTCGAGTTCGAGGGCGCCAGAGGCACCGTCAGGGGTGGTGAATTGAATGCGCGGCATAACGGAGAAGTTCTAGCAGGCCGGGGCAGGGGTGGCAAGAGGGATTCACAGGATGCCGCTGCGCGCTTGCGCTGGCCTGGGTTCTCGCTAGGAAGGCTGGCAACCATCCCCGCCACCTCCTGTGACCCAAATTTTTGAAATCCTCGGAAAATTCGACACCGAAAGCGACTGCCACAAGCTGCTCTACGCGCCGCACCCGCTGCCGCTGAAATATCGCGAGGGGCGTGTGTACAAGATCGAGTTTGAAGGGGATGAGGCGGCGCTGCAGGCGTTTGTGGACAAGGTTTTGATCGACGCCATCAGCCAGGAGGCCCGCATTGGTGGCCAGCCAGCCTTTGAGAAAGCCGCCTTTGTCCTCGAATACGGGATGAAAGGTGCCGCACTGGATCTGGAAAAAGAAATGATCCTCAATTACTACCGCAGCACCCCAAATCCAGGCTTTGAGCTCAAGAAGCTGACCCTGCGGACGCGAATCTACGTCTTTGGCGCAGGAGCCGAGTCGGCGCAGTTCGTGCGTGATATTGTGAATCCTGCGATCCACACCCACGAGGTGCTCCAGGCTGCTTGATTCTTGAGGTCTGCATCATAGGTAGGGGGGCAGACTATGAGCGGATCAGCCTTCTCGACATGATTCAGGTCTGTCCTGCATGGGCTCCCGGCAGGGAGCAGAGAGATTAGCCGGTGGTGGAGCGAAACCGCGCAGCGGTGCAGCGGGAACCACCGGATCATGCCGCGAACCCACCACCATTCGAGGGGGGGCATGCCGAAGGTATGCGAGAAGTGTGCAGCGGCCCCAGCGTTGACGAGGAGTCTGCGCTCGGCTCTCGCATACCTCCGGCATGCGGCCTTGAGCCGTAGGTTCATGGGTTCGCCTGAGCCGACGGTTCCCAGTCGCTACGCTCCCTCCACCACCGGCTAAACTGCCGAAAGCCTCTGCCGCACCAACGGTGCGAAGGACTCAGCCCAGGGCAAGATGGCGAAGCAGCGCCGCCCTGGGTTCCCTGCACACCACACACCTTGCGCAAAGATCGCGCCCTGAATGGGCGCGGGAGATCGTGTGTCGCGCGAAAAGCGACCACGCACGGCGCAGCCCCGTTCGCCTCCTCTCCTGCGCTCCTTCAGAGCGCGGCCTTGGGAGAGGCGGGGCGTTGTCACCCAAACCCAGGGCTTGCTCGTTCCTCGCAGCGCCCTGGGCTGACTCCTGCGGGCCGTTGGCCCACGATGCCTTCGTGGTAGGGGTCCGTGATTGGCCTGTTGCTGAAGCCATCGGCCCATGGGGCCGCCAGAGAAAATTTGTGATGCGCGGCAGTATAATATCCAGGCTCCCTCCAGGAGCGGATGGAATGACTACCTGCGGACAAAAAGTGGAATGCATATTGCTGCGTAGTGCTGCGGACTCCGAGTTTCGCTCGCTCGTGGGCTGCCCGGCTGCTTGATAGCAGGTGTGCGCGAGCGGCGTTTTGGTTTGGCCATGAATCCAACCACCGCCAACCCACGACTCCTTTCCCTCGATGCGTTTCGAGGGTTCATCATGCTGCTGATGGCTTCCTCGGGCTTCGGTATTGCGCAGATGGCAGCGGCGAATCCGGGCTCCATCTGGGAGTTCATCAAACCGCAGTTTGCACATCAGGACTGGCAGGGCTGCTCCTTGTGGGACCTGATCCAGCCGAGTTTCATGTTCATGGTGGGAATGGCGGCACCCTTTTCGTATGCGAAGCGGCGTGAGCACGGGCAGTCGTTTTTTGGCATGGCCTGGCATGCGCTCTCGCGCTCTATCTTGCTCGTGGCGCTGGGGGTGCTGCTGGCCACGCGTGGCGCAGACAAGCACACGGTCTTTTTGTTTACCAATGTGCTGGCGCAGATCGGGCTCGGCTACTTCGTGCTCTTTCTGCTTTCACGCATGGGCTGGGAGTACCAGTTGTCCGCCATCATTCTGATCCTGGCGGGTTACACCTGGTTTTTCATCAATCATCCGCTGCCATCCGCGGAGGAGCTCGCCGCCATCGCGGGCATGAAGGACGCGGAGCACGCCATCCTGCCGGGCTTTGCCGGGCATTGGGACATCCACACCAATGCGGCTGCGGCCTTTGACCGCTGGTGGCTCAATCTGCTGCCGCGTGCGCAGCCCTATCAGTACACTTCCGGCGGCTATCAGACGCTCAATTGCATCCCGGCGCTCGCGACGATGCTCGGGGGCGCGCTCACCGGCGGTTTCCTGCTACACAGCCAGAAATCAG
The DNA here is from genome assembly GCA_903848465.1 of uncultured Verrucomicrobiota bacterium. Lineage (GTDB taxonomy): Bacteria > Verrucomicrobiota > Verrucomicrobiia > Verrucomicrobiales > Verrucomicrobiaceae > Prosthecobacter. The sequence goes on along the minus strand of CAINGK010000199.1, from coordinate 4,260 downwards.
ACAAGAGCAGGTGCGCCATACTGCTGGTCACTGGCATTTTGCTGGTGGTGGCGGGCACGGTGATGGATGTCAAAATTTTGCCCGTGGTAGGGCCGCAGTTCGATCACTACACGCTGCTGCCAGTGGTGAAGCGTATCTGGACGCCCTCCTGGGCCATTCTGAGCGGCGGCTGGGTGCTCATCTTCCTTTCGTTCTTCTACGGGCTGGTGGAGATCCTCGGCATGCGCCGCCTGGTGTTCCCCTTGGTGGTCGTGGGCATGAACAGCATCGTGATTTATCTGCTGCACAGCCTTTGCGCGGGCTGGATCACCGAAAATCTGCACAAGCACCTGCCGGAGACCGCGTTCCCGACGTACTGGGTGCCGGTCATTGAGCGCTGCGGCGTGCTTTTTGTGCTTTGGCTCATCTGCTGGTGGCTGTATAAGCAGAAGGCTTTTCTTAAACTGTGACTACTCGATTCCTTCTCCTCATTGCCAGCACCTGCTTCGTGGCTTGTCAGCACAAGCCAGATGCCACCACGCCTTCTCCACGTAATCTCCAGTCGGAGGAGCGCTACCATAAAGCCGGGCTGCTTTCGGCTACGGACCTTCAGCATGCCCAAGAGTGGGAGAAGCTCATTCACGAGGGCATTGGCGTACCTGCGAGCAAGATCGAAGTGCAGGCGGGTCTGGGCGTCACCATCGTGACCATCAAAGATCTCAAAAACCGGACCGATGCGGAGGGGGTGGCTCAGGAACTGCGCGCGATTGCTGAAAAGAAGCCGGAGAAGTTTGGCGTCACCAAAGTGGAGGTCAAGCTGGTCAACGCCCCTGCCACGATCAATCCCTTTGAACTGCCCACCGAGGCAGCTCCAGCCACGCCTAATCCGGGTTCGGTTCTCCCAACGCTTTCATTACCGCCGTTCCGCACCGACGGCCGCTGAGCAGCGCGCCGTTGATGGAGACGTGCTCGCACCAGTCGCCGCAGCGGTAGAGACCCGGCTGGATCACGCTGGCCAGCGGGCCTTCACCCAGCCGCAACTGCCTGCTCTCGGGCTGGGCATGACGAATCTGATAGGTGCGCAGGTGCCGCCATTTGGAGACGACGCTCTCCCCGAACCAACTGCGCATCTGCTCGCGCACGACTTGCTCCAATTCCGTGCTGGAAGGGGCACCGATGATGGCGGCGGAGATGAGATGCTGCCCTGGAGGCGCATAATGAGGTGACACGCGCGAGAGCACGAGGACGCTGTTCACCGGGCCGCGCCCATCGCCGTCCAGATGCAGGATGGCATCTCCCGGCGGCAGCTCATCCGTGGCAAAGTACATGCAGGTGGTGGAGCGGCTGGGCAGCAGGGTGGTGTTTTCACTGGTAGGCAGCAGCCGGTGCGCGACATCTTCCCCGACCGCCACGATGACATGATCGGCTTGCAGCACTTCTCCCGTTTCCAGGGTGACTTCACCGGCGCGCACGGCGGAGACCGGGGCATTCAGCCGCAAGCTCCCCGGTGGCAGAGCCATGGCGAGTTGGTCGGGAATCGACTGCATGCCGCGTGCTGGAAGAGCGCTGCCCGCACGGTCAAACATGGCAAACAAAAACAGCAGCATGCGTGCGCTGGTGCGCAGATCCTTCTCCAGAAACACGCCGCCGAAGAACGGACGGAAGAAGCGGTCGATCATGCTTTCAGTGAAGCCGAAGTCGCGCAGATAGTCCTCGGATTCTATTTCAGCGAGGTGGCCGGGCGGTTCGCGCAGGCCGAAAACCTCTTTGCGCAGCAGCAACGTGGTCCATTTGTCACGCAAAGTGACGATGACGTCGTTGAAGTTTTTCATTGCCACGAGCGGATGCGCCAGCGGATCGGCCATGCGGTGGAAGCGGTTTTTCACGAAGACATCCGCCCCGCGATAGATCGACCTCAGGTCGAGTGCTTCGTAGTCCAGCACCCGCTTGGCCTCCGGGTAGGCCGGCAGGAAGATCTGGAAACCACGGTCGAGCAAAAAGCCATCCACCACATCGGTGCGCACGCGACCGCCGACGGCGTTGGAGGCCTCTAAAATCGTGAAGGGCCGACCGGCTGCGGCCAGGACGCGGGCACAGGCCAGCCCCGCAAGGCCGGCACCGACAATCACAATCCTGGGTTGTTCTTTACTCATTCATCCTTAATCCGTCGCGCGCTCACCTTGGACATGCCTTTTGGCTTTGCAAGTGCGGGAGCCTTGCCAAGCATGTGTCATGCCAGTTCCTCGCATCCTCATTCTCGGCGCCACCGGCGGTCTGGGGCGTGCCCTGCACCGCCATCTGGTCACTCGGTATGAAACCACCGCATGGGGACGTGCGGACTTGGATTTTGAGCAGCCAGACACCCTCGCCGCGAAGCTGGCGGCACAGCCCTTTGACGTGCTGCTCAATGCCGCTGGCATGACCAGCCCGGACGTGTGTGAAGTGCAGCCTGAGCGCGCCTTTCTGGCCAACGCGGTGGCCCCTCAGCTTCTCGCCGAATGCTGCCACGCACGTGGGGCACGCATGATTCAGTTCAGCACCGACTACGTCTTCAGCGGGGAGTCACATGACCTGTGGAATGAGACCGATGAAACGGCCCCCATCAACGTCTATGGCCGCACCAAACTGGCCGGTGAGCGCGCGGTGCTCCGGGCCTCTCCCAGCGCTCTCGTGGCACGCGTTTCGTGGCTGTTTGGCCCCGACAAACCGAGCCATCCTGACAACATCATCCAGCGGGCATTGCAGACCGACGACCTCAGCGCGGTGGAAGACAAAGTGTCCGTGCCGACGAGCAATCTGGACATCTGCGGCTGGATTGAACAACTGATCATCCGGCATCCGACAACCAGCGGAGTCCTGCATCTCTGCAACAGCGGCATCGCCTCCTGGCATTCCTGGGCGGAGGCCGCGCTCGAGATTGCCGCGCGGCTGGGACTGCCCGTCAAAACCACCCGCGTGCAGCCCATCAAGCTCGCCAGCCTCACGCAGTTCAAGGCCCAACGCCCGCTCATGACCCGCATGAGCAACGCCAGACTGCAAAGCCTGCTGGGCGGTGAGATTCGCAACTGGCACGATGCGTTGGAACACTATCTGGTGCAGAAGTATCAGCCGAAATGACACCTGCCTCCGCCATGACCCGCTGCGACATTCTGCATGAGGATCGCTTCCTCATCGTCGTGAACAAACCGCATGGCGTGCTCTCGCACCCCAACCCGAAGTCTGGCAAACCGCAGATGGCAGCGTTTGAGGGTAGCTACGATCAGGACCGGCGCTGCTTCAAAACGGCGGCAGGCAGCGTGTGGCTGCTGCATCGCCTCGATCAGGACACCTCGGGCGTGCTGCTGGGCGCTAAGGACGAAAAAACGGCCGCCGCATGTCGTGCCGCCTTTGAGGCCGAACTGGTGCGCAAAAAATACCTGGCCCTCTGCAGCGGCGCTGGGCCCAAGCCTGAAGGCGTCTGGCTGGATCACCTGATCACCGCACACGCCCAACACCAAGTACGCACCACGGTGCGTCACGGCGCACGTCCCAATGCCGAAGCGAAATACCGGGTGATCGAAGCGAATGCGCCCAATCGCGTCGTCTTGCTCGATGTCGAACTCATCACCGGCAAGACCCATCAGATCCGTGTCCAAGCCGCCTCCCGGCAACTCCCGCTGGTAGGAGATGATGTGTACGGCTCCTTTGATTTGAACCGCAAGCTGCGCAAATCCATCTTGGCCAAGCGCCTCTTTCTGCACGCGCATGAACTCAGCCTCAAGCACCCCGCCTCCGGCCAGCAAATCAGTGTCAAAGCACCGCTGCCCCCAGACCTCAATGCCGTGCTGGCAGCGGCGGGGATGAAGGCCATACAGTAGCCCTCTCGCTCCGCGAGCGATTCCCAGCGCCCACGCGAGCGCGGAGCGTCTTGGACTGCGGTGACAGAGATGCAAGGCGCAAGCCTGCATCGACGGCACCGCTTTCGCGGGGTGTCGAGTGATGTCCTTTCACGGCACTCGATCCGGCCTGGGCAAGCAGCAGCGCTATCGCATGGTATCGAATGCTATGCGGCCCCAGCACGCCGTCCTGCCTGCGAAAGCGGTGCCGCGCTAGCCCGCATTTCTCACACCCCCATGTAAAAATGCGTCTTTTTGAGGGGGGCTCAAGCGAGGTCATCCTTATGATCGAGTCTGGCCATTTGAGATTACCGTCGCGATGGATTTTTCGGCTCGATTCCGTGCTGCAGAAGCCCCTCTTGCTCCCTGAGCGTTGCGCGGGGGCATGGGCTTTCCTTGCGTTGTT